>JAGOMP010000067.1 GCA_017993505.1 Planctomycetota bacterium | reverse complement strand
CTTTTTTTCCACTGCAAAATCTCCTGAAATTCCCTCTATTTTTTGCAAAATCTCTCTAATTTTCCCCAAAATTGGAAAAATTCTCTCCTTTTTTGATAATTTCTTCTTCTCCCCGTGACAATTTCTCCTTCCCCAGAGCAACTTTCCCTCCCCAGAGCAACATTCCCTCCCCAGAGCAACTTTCCCTCCCCAGAGCAAAATTGCCTCCCCAGAGCAAATTATTCTCCCCAGAGCAACATTCCCTCCCCAGAGCAACATTGCCGTCAAAGCAAATTAAATTCGCACGCGTTTCTCCTCGGAGCAAAATAAGTCCTTCGCATTTCCATTTCCACACATTCACGCATTTCTACGTAATCTAACGCATTTCGACCATTTCTTCCTATTTCTTTCTAACGCGTTTCTTCCCCAAAGGAATAGACGAAGGAATAGACGCCATCTCTGAGAAACATTTCCCTTCCGCACATATTTTTTCCCAGATCAAAAAAAAAAGTAACTATTTTTATAATAGCTACTTTTGAACTGAAACAACGTTCTTTATTAAAAATTAAAAAAATTCAAAATATCTGATATTTTTTTAAAAATTTCCGTCTGAAAAATTTCTGTCTGTGTCTTCGTCTGAATATTTTAAAAAGCTTCCATCTGAATATTTTATCTTGTTTTCCTCAGCGATTTTAAAAAATACACTGTCATGCATTTTTCGAAATTCTTTATATTCTTTAGCGGAATCTAAAAGAGTCCAATATACAGGAGAATTTTCTTTTTCATCTCGTGTAATTTCTACACAGCCAGAACGTCGTATAATAGCGAGAACGCCATTAATTTTTGTTTTGCTAAGTTCGCCTGATGCAACTTCATTTGGAAATTTTTCTTTCATTAATATTTGTATGAGGTCTGTTAATTCCATTTTCCCTTGTTGCGATAGTATTTCATGTGAAAATCGAAGAATTTTATCTTGAATTTCAGCACCTAAAAATTGCATACCTTGTTTTCGCATTAAGGCTAAGATTTTTTTCGTGTTTACTTCTGTTTCATGTTCTGCTAATGTTTCTTCTTGTTGTTCGTTATCGTCTATATCTAGAAATATTTTAAATTCTCCTATTTCTTGTATATTTCTAAAATTTAAATAGGAAAATCCCATCCGTTTATAAGAATATACTAAGTCGTTGGATGGATCACCAAAAAGGATTCCTGTAACAGTACACCCTAAATCTGAAAGTTCTCGAAGTAAAGCTCCATATGTACCATCATTGGCAACTAGGATGAATTCATCTATGTCTCTTCGTTTTGCAAAATTCATAGCTAAAAATGCTAATGGTATGTCAATATTATTTTCTGCTTCAATGAATCTTGCACCGTTTTCTTGGAATATTTGTCGAATTTGCAATGCATCTTGGTATGTGATATTTTTCTTTTTGTCATAGAAATCTTTTCGTTGCCAACGTGATTTGTTGGTGAAGACAATGATTTGTTCTTTGAAGCTTCGTCCTGTATCTAAAGGATCTACTAAAAAGTTACGTAGTTTTTCATAATCTAGGTATTTAAAATTTTCATCCCAAATAGATAAAAGGAAGTTTTCAAAATCAATAAACACAATGATGTCTTTTCTATCTAAATCGCTACGACGGACAAGAGGATCTACTTGCCATGATTCATATTCATTGAAAAGTATGTTGCATGTTTTAGTAGATTCTTCAATGCTATATTGCATATCGCCTAAAAGTTCTTCCTGATTTTGTAGATAGTTCCAAATTTTATCTAGGCAAGCACCAATAAGTTTAACGCTTTCTCGAAAATCTCGAACGACTGTATCAATAGAATCCAACGTGGCTTTTTGGCTTTCAAGAATTTTACTTTCACCCCATTTTGCATATTTATCAATTTTTTCTGCCATGTCGTTCATTTGTGTTTCATAGGTTAGAACTGCTTTGGGGAAATTTTTGCTAATATTTTGAGACATTTTGTTAAAATATTCATGCACTTCTTTAATTTCATCTTTTAAGGCACGCAATGGGACTTCCAAAGCTTCTCGTTGCGATAAAATTTCCAAATTTTGTTCTTTTGCTTTTTGTTGCATGTCTTCATTTTGAACTAAAATTTTTTCATTTTGATTTTGCAAATCGCGCATTTTGTGGTGCAGTCGTTCCATTTCTTGTTGTTGTTTTTGAGACTCTAAGGAAATATGGTCTAATTTTTCAATGTTGTTATCGATTTTTGGTTCAATGAAATTTTGTAGAATTTTCTTTTGTTGGTGTACAGAATATGCACTAAGTACTGTAAGAACTAAAACGATCACACATAGTACAACTAATGTAATTAGAACATCCAAATTTATTTCCTCCTAGATAACTTGTATTTCTTGAAATATATCGATTTCTTCCTTTGTATAACCTAGTTTTAATAAAATTTCTTTGGAATGTTCACCTAATAAGGGTGGTGCTGATTGAATTTTACAAAAAGTAGATGAAAATTTAATGGGCATACCCACTACTTTAATTGTACCAGCTAAGGGGTGTTCCACTTCTTCGACCATGTTACGTGCCAGTACTTGGGGATCTTGAAAAACTTTGTCAATCGTATTGATAGGACCAGCTGGAATTCCTTTTTGAATGAAGGCGTCTGACCACTCTTGTGATGTTTTTTCTAAAAAAATAGGGTTCAAAATTTCATTTAATTCTGTTCTATGTTGATTTCGTAGAGCATTGTTGCAAAAACGTTCGTCTTCACCTAAATCAGGACGTTGTAAGACGTCTATAAAGTCGTGCCACAATTTTTCATTTCCTATTGCAATAGTAATATGTCCATCTTTTGTTTTATAGGGTTGATATGGTGTGATGTTGGCATGCATATTGCCAATTCTTTGAGGAACTTTCCCAGAAATAAGATAATTACTCGCTGCATTCGTAAGCCAAGCAACTTGTGTTTCTAAGAGCGAAGATTCTACAAGTTGCCCTTTGCCTGTTTTTTCTCGTGCGTATAGTGCTGCAAGGATACCTTGTACTCCGTTCATCCCTGTAGTTAAATCTACAATGGGAACCCCCACTCGTGTGGGATCGCCGTCAGGTTGACCAGTGATACTCATGATCCCGCCCATAGCTTGCACAATAACGTCATAACCACCGCGATAGGCATAAGGTCCAGTACTACCAAATCCCGTTAAAGAACAATAAATTAATTTTGGATATTGTTCACATATTTGTTCATAGGAAAAACCTAAGTTTTGCATTGTTCCATATCGAAAATTTTCAACTAAAATATCGGCTGAAGATAATAATTTGTGCAAAATTTCTTTTCCAGCAGTTGCTTTCATATTGAGTGTCAAACTTTTTTTATTTCGATTCAAACCTGCAAAATAAGCACTATCTTTGCAATTTGGCAAAAAAGGAGGACCCCAACTACGAGTATCATCTCCTGTTCTAGGTTTTTCAATTTTAATGACGCTAGCACCCATGTCAGCTAATGTCATGGTGCAATACGGACCTGCTAAGGCACGAGTTAAATCAACAACACGAATTCCTTCTAAAGGTTGTTTCCTGTTCATAATTAAATATTCCTATAAATGATATATGATTTTTTCAATCTCTATATTATAACATTATCAAAAGAATATTGCTAGTTAAATTCAAAGAAAGAATATGCATCTCTATTAATGAAATACATTCTTTTTTTATATATGTGAAAAAAGTATGTATGTGAAAAAAGCACACTTTTTTTCATTTTTAAATATTTAGAAAATATAAGTAAAAACTTTTCTCTTGTTTTTTTTTAGGATTTTTGATAAAAAGAGAGAGTCATAAAATTTATTTCTCATACTTGATTTTTTGGGATGGGTTTTATCATGAATGAATCATATTCCGCGGAGGGGCCAAAGGAATTATTTTTTTCACATACGGTACATTGGGAAAATCCTTTAGATTTGTTCGGTGCATACAAAAAATATTTCCAAGAATCAATCTGGTTATTTGTACAACAATTATTTGCCAAATTATGTATAAAATATGAGCCAAATTGTAAAGATATTATTCAAAAAGCAGTGGCATTTCAACAAAAGGAATTTCACAAAGGAAAACAACTTCATCTTGGTGAAATTCTTTTGCGTAAAAACATTTTATCTGAAAAACAACTCCACTTTATATTAGAAAAAATGGGAGTCGGATTTTTTTTCTGTGCATTATGTAAACAACATTATCATTATTATCCTTTTAATATTACAAAAATTCCACGTTGTGTTTGTTGTTCTGGTCGCTTGACTCGTCCTATCCCAAACAAAAAGATTTTATTACAATATTTTCGTTGCGATTATAATGTTTTATTTCCTTTTTCTAAAAAAGCTGAAGTACCTCATGGAAAATTTGTATTTATTTCCCCACAAGAATATGTAGGGAAAAGTATGCAATATATGGAAAACGAAATTACATCTGTATTTCGTTCTTTGCATCGTTGGATTTTACAAGATTCTACATTATCTACTCCTACTACACAAGATCAAGCTACGAGTGACACAACAAAAATGCGTGCTTTAAATGAAAAGTTTTTCATGTTCTTTTTAGGATATTTACAAAATTTAGAAGAATTGTATTGGCTTTTATCTGAAATGATGTTTCGACAACTCGCAAAACATCCTAACCTACAAGATGCTTTAGATATTCAGGAATATGCATTTTCACAAAATAAACAATTTCACTTGGCAGAAGCTTTAGTAGAAAGTGGAAGTATGGATGTAGAAAATACTTATAAAATTGTTTCCCAAGTAAGTCATAGCATTTATACTTGTACCTCATGTAACAACCTTTTTGCAAAAGTATTTCAAGAACGTTCTGGCGATCTTTGTCCTCATTGTGGCGGCACTGTAAAAGAATGTCAAAACTTAGATAAAGAAACAATCGTTCAATCCTTAAGAATCAATTTTTTACATCCTTTTATCTTGTCACAAAAAAATTTATTGCAACAAACAGAATTTACGTTCTTTCAATTAAAAGAAAATGAATCGTATTCTGACATTATGTTTTCTCAAGAATACATTCAAAATGCTTTAGCAAAATTTTCTTCCCAAGCAACCATAGATGATATTCTTGTAGAAGATGTTAATGATTTTGGAATTTTAGGAAAATCAACAGAATTTCAAGCATTAAGAACAAAAGAAATTCCTTTACACATTCCCTCATCTTCTCCCTCACATAGTCCATCATATAATGAACAACTATTATATTCACACAATGCTATATCTTCTTCCTCACATGATGAGTTTGAAATAGTTGATGTCTCGCCTGAACAAGCAGAAATATTCTGGGAATCACAAAGTCAGTTTCAAACTAAACCAGATCCAGAAAAATTGGAAGCACTTAAATCAGAATTAGAAAATTTAGAAATTGCAGATACTTCTATAGAGGATTCAGATTCTAATTTTTGGAATTCCGAGATAAATATATTAAAAGAACAACTCGTAACGACAAATTGGAACGTAGATAATATACCATCACCTTCTAGTAATGTTCCTCCTTTAGATCAACAAGAAGAGCAAAGCATTGTTCCTTTAGATGAAGATTCTGCAGAATTAGAAATTATAGATATTGATGAAGAAGAATTTAGTCAAACAGACAAATCACAAGAAGAATCTATGCAACAAGAACCAGAACGTCTTTTAAAAGATTCTGACTTTATCCATTATACACCTAGACAAGATTCAAGTACAGGAACAGAAAGTGATTTATTGAGAAAAGATAACACGCCTGTTGCAACTCCCACAGTGTCTAGTCCACCTGCAGATACGCCTTCACAACCTGAATTTGTAGATTTACGTAGTGATAGTTTAATTGATATGTGGGAACCTGTTGCAGAGAAAACACAAATTCTTACTATTGAAGCACAACGTGCCCAACAACGAAAAATGAGACGTAATAAAAGAAAAATAAACCATGAATTTTGGATTTTTATTATTACTTGTATTTTGGTTGCTGCGATTATAATAATAATGTCAATATAGGCAAAAAAAATGAAAGAAGAATGCACTTTTTGCAATTTCAAATACTTACAAAATATTCTTGAAAGCATAGATTCCTGTATTTTAGTAACCGACTCCTCTGGTAAAATCATGTATTGGAATGAAAGCATGGCGTCTTGTTTTTTACCAAAAAATGCTAAAGGGCAAATGTTAAAAAATATCTTGCCAATGTTTTGGGAAGAATATAAAGGAAAAATTTTTGGGGAAATTATAGAAAATGAAATTTTTCAAAAGGGCGAAAAAAAAGAATTTGCCCGTTTCCCTATGTCTATGCACGATCAAAAAATTCGCTATTTTGATATTAAAGGAAGTCCTTTACGAAACAATCAAAACGAAATTGTTGGCATTATCCTCATATTCCTTGATGCTACTGAAAACATGCTTTTAGAAAATAAATTACTGCGTCAAGCAAAAACTACATCCTTAGCTAATCTAGGTGCAAGCATTGCTCATGAAATTAGAAATCCTTTAAATTCCATTTCCTTAAACATTCAACTTACCCAAGAATGGCTTCAACATCCAGAAGAAGATAATCAAGAAGAAATTTTAGAAACTTTACAAAATGTTTTAAGTGAAATCGATCGTCTCAATGATTTAATCCGCGACTTTTTACAATTTTCACGTCCTCCTGACCCACAACGAACATTACAAGATCCTACAGAGGCAGTCCAACAAGCCATTCGATTAATCCAAGAAAATGCTCGAGTAGCACATGTAGATATTATTCTTTCCCTATCTCTTCTGCCAAAAATCTATATTGATCGAAATCAAATTTCGCAGGCAGTGTACAACATTTCTTTAAACGCCATTCAATCTATGAAGGAACAAGGAGGAGGACGTCTAGAAATCTCCACATTTCAAAATAAAGATTATTGCTTAATTGAGATCAAAGACAATGGAATGGGATTCACTCCAGGTGCATTGGAAAAACTCTTTGATTTATTTTTTACTACAAGAGAAGAAGGAAGTGGATTAGGACTTCCCATTGCTAATCAAATCATTGAAAATCATGATGGAAAGCTTGTTGCAGAAAACAATCTTGATAGAGGAGCCTGTTTCAGTATCTATTTACCAGTGAATAGTCAACATAATAAAAAAAATCAAGAAGAAGATTAGATTCACTATTGCAAATCAAATTATTAAACATTAAAAAACTTTTTATTGAAAACAATCTTGATAGAGAAGCCTATTTCAGTGTCTATTTAGCAGTGAATAGACAACACAATAAAAAAATCAACAACAACTTGTATCATAAACTTTTTCGTCTTATGAATGCAACAAATAAAAACTCTATATAAATATAAATACAAAAACAAACATAAACTTTTTCGTCTTATGAATGCAACAAATAAAAAAACTCTATACGAATGCGTATCAAAAATTTGTTTTCTTATGAATGAGACAGCAGAATTCATGTTAGGATAGGATTATGAACATATTAATTGTGGAAGATGATCAAAGTGCAAGAATTGCTTTAAGTAAAATATTATCACGAATGGGATATGAAATATTTCAAGCACCTTCAGGAGAAAAAGCAATTGATATCATTACAAAAGAAAAAATTCATTTAGCACTTTGTGATATACAACTCCCTGGTATGGACGGTTTAGAAATATTAGAAAAAATAAAACTTCTAAGCAAAGAAACTGCCGTAATCATGATGACTGCATTCGGGAGTGTGGAAAAAGCAGTTCGAGCTATCAAATTAGGTGCCATTGATTTTATTGAAAAGCCCATTGATCTTGACGTATTAAAACAACTTGTCCGAAGCTCACTAGAATTGCCAGAAAACATTCGTAATAGAGAAGCCTTATTAAAAGAAATTCAAGAAAAAAAATGTTTTGCCAACATGGTTGGTGCTAGTCGAAATATGCAAGAAGTTTTTGCAACGATTGTGAAAGTTGCACCAGCTCGAACTACCATTCTCATTACAGGAGAAACAGGAACAGGAAAAGAATTAGTTGCTTCAGCTATTCATCAATATAGCAATCGTTCTGGCAATTTTGTAGCAGTTAACTTAAGTGCAGTTACAGACACACTTTTTGAAAGCGAATTATTTGGATACGTGAAAGGTGCACACTCCACTGCTTTTTCCGATCGAAAAGGCAGACTAGAAGAAGCAGATAAAGGCACACTTTTTATTGATGAAGTTGGTGACTTGCCAGATTATGCACAAGTAAAATTACTTCGCTGTTTAGAAACAAGAACATTCGAACGATTGGGAGAAAATAGTACAAAAAAAGTAGATGTTCGGTTCGTTGCTGCAACTAATATCAACCTTGAAGAGGCAGTAAAAAGCGGTAAATTTCGCGAGGACTTATACTACCGCCTCAAAGTACTAGAAATTCACTTACCACCATTGCGAGAACGAATAGAAGATATCCCTTACCTTGTATATCATTTCATGGATAAATTTAACAAAGAAAATAACCTCAATATAACAAACATCGTCCCTGAAGCTATGGAACAACTGCAAAAATACCATTGGCCAGGCAACATACGAGAACTAGAGAACAAAATAGAACAAGCTATAGTGATGGCAGATGGTGATACATTATATCCTCGTCATTTTTCTTCAGAAATTCAAAAAATTCACATCAATGGAACAATCAACGATCGTAGTAGCAACAAAGACGTGATTCAAATGGAAGTTGGTAGCTCTCTCCGAGAAATGGAAAAAGAACTCATTGTACGAACATTAAATAAAGTCGCAGGCAATAAAACAAAAGCAGCAGAAATCCTTGGCATCGGCACTAGAACATTATATCGAAAAATCGAAGAATACAACATTGGATAAACCTCTTTATAAAAAAATGATCAAAAAATCTCACTTTTAGTGTAGAAATGCATTCACCATTGCAAAAGGAATTAAAAAAAATAAAATAAAAAAAATATACAAGATATTGTAAAAAAATATAAAATAATACATAAAATATTGCACACACAATTATAAAAATAAACCTTTAAAGGGAAATAATATGATACGGGAAAACAAGTAGAATATTGCTTTTTCTTATAGAAAAAATCATCTTACAACACATTATACACAAAGTTATAACTATAAACCTTTAAAGGAAAATAATATGATACGGGGAAAACAAGGAGAATATTACCTCTCTTTACAGAGGAAATCGCCTTTATGGAAAAAAATATACGGTTGTTCTTTGTTTATCTGTTTCTGTTTATTTATCTATGTTTTGACAACCTACTCTGAGCTAGAAAATTTTTCTTTAAGTTGGAAAAAATTTTTTCTTTTTTTAGAAAATACATTGGAAACTTCTTACTTATGGTTATCTTCATGTATTTATCTTTTTATACTTCTTCGTCCTAGATATTGCAAATTGGATCCAGAAACACAAACCATTGAATATCAAAAAATGATCGGGCGAAAAATTATCATTCCATTTACAGAAATACAATCCATAGTACTCGATGTAGACATGTCAGATGCACTTACTTTTCTAGATGTTGAAAAACTTTATCGCATTTATTTAAAAACAAAACAAAAAAAACAGTATTTAATTTTAGAAACATATCAAAAAAAAGCCACTTTAGAAACATGTGATGAACTCAAAAATTTATTGCAAGTCCCTGTAGATCGGAAACAGCGAATAGGTTGGAAAAAATACTCTGAAATTCGACTAGGCGACTATACTATTCAAAAAGAAGTCTCTCATGGTGGTATGGGGAAAATTTTTCTTGCTATAGACAACAACTCTAATAAAGAAGTTGCCTTAAAAGTCCTACCTGCAACTTGTGCTACACCAAAAAATGTACAAAAATTCTACCAAGAAATTAATATTTTACAAAAACTCAATCATCCCAATATTGTTTCTATCTACAAAGTTGGTAAAGACAGAACTTCTGAAGGAAAAGTTCATTTTTACTCCATGGAATTTATCCATGGAATAACACTGGGACAATGGGTTTATAAATCTTCCCCTTCTGTTTATGAGATAGTTCATTCCTTATGGCAAGTCGCTATTGCACTAGATTATATCCATCATCAAAAAATCATACATCTAGACATAAAACCAAGTAATGTAATGATTAAAGAAAATGGTGAAATTGTCATCATTGACTTTGGAATTGCATACGACGCTACCCAGATTATAAAAAAACGAATTCGAAATAGATACATAGCCTATTATCGAAACATTTCTGATTATGTTGGCACATTACCTTATATGGCTCCAGAACAAATTACTAGCCAACGAAGCATTGACCATAGAACAGACATTTTCGCATTAGGTGTCACTCTATACGAAATGCTCACCTTAGAACGTCCATTTCAAGGAATAGGCGACAACGAAATCATGCGTGCGATTCTAAAAACATATCCACCACCACCTAGCAAACTCAATCCCAATGTACCACAAGACATCGACACCATTACCATGAAAGCATTAGAAAAAAACAAACAAAACCGCTACAATACATGTGCAGCCATGGCAGCAGACATGCTTTGTTTCCTACAAAATAAACCAATCCTAACAAAACCAATGTCACCATTTAGGCGTTTTCTCAGAAAAATATTCAAACGATAGACCTAGCAGACTACTTATCCAATTACTTATCAAACTAGAATCTAAAATAGATTATCAACTTAAAAGTATAGTTGATAACTCAGAAATAATAGAGGCAAGACTTGAAAGAATTTCTAAATTTATCTAAGAAATTATATATGACAGATTAATTAATTATTGATTATGCATCATAATTTTCATTTCTTTTTTATCCTTATTAAAAAGAAAATTGCGAGCCCCTTGCCCCCCTGGAAATTGCGGGGGCTCTTTTTTTCATGCAAATAGTTATTACAAAATTTACTTAAAAAGTTTAAAAAATTAGAAAGATATATAAATGCAACAGATTTGGAATATTAATCTAGGAAAGTTAATTGAAGTGTATGTAGAAAACATTTGGAGTCCAAGTCAAATTTTAGCTGATTGCTCGGGGGAGTTAAGCTACTCTGGGGAGTTAAATTGCTCGGGGGAGGCAAATGTTGCTCGGGGAAGTTAAATTGCTCGGGGGAGGCAAATGTTGCTCGGGGGAGGCAAATGTTGCTCGGGGGAGGCAAATGTTGCTCGGGGGAAAAATTACCTATGTTTTCTGTGGTTTTGGTTTTAGTTTTGAGTTGTACACTAAAAAAATATTCAACAAAAATTAAAATTTTTTATTCACACCTTTTTCCTCTCTTTTTTTCAAATTCTTATATTTATCTTAAATGACTTACGACTCTTTACATAGAAATTCAAAAATAAAAATACACTTTCAATTAATATAAAAAATGATATAATATACAAAAAAATTCATAGAAGAAAAAAAATAGATTAATCAAAAAATTACAGGGGAAAAAATGGAAAATTTACAAAATCTACTTAAGATCTTGTACTCTGACAATAAAAAACTCGAAGAATGGCTAAATAATCCTCAAGAAAAAACAAAAGAATGGGGTTTTGAATTAGATCAAACTAGTCTTCAAACTTTAGATATAACGCTTCATGCTTGGTACACAGAGCAACAACAAATACAAGCTATGCAAAGTATCCACCAAAGAAGCGTTCAAAAACTAAATGAAGCTGTTTTCCATAGTAAAATTACTTTTTATTCCACATTAGTCATTCATTTTATTTTACTAATTGCTTCCATTCTATTATTTATCACTGGCATTTACGCCTTATTTGGAACGAAACCACATTTAGGAATTATATTTTGCTCGATTTCTTTACTAGAAATTATATATTTTCTTTTAGCAAAACCATTCCAAACATTGAATGACCAAATCAATAATAATGTACAAATGGAAGTCGCTTTAGGTGGCTGGTACAATGAAATGACGTATTGGAAAGTATTTTTACAAAATACTCACTTAGAAGAAAAACAAGCTGTTTCTCAATGTATGCGAGATTCTACTAAATGGGCTATCATGCTCATTGAAAACTACTGCTCTTTACCAAACAGAATTACAGACAAAGAACAAAAACAAGAAAAAAAATATTTTCAAGAATTTTTAAAAAATTTACAACAACAAACAAGCAATCTTGGTCAAAAAGTCAATCATGTAGTACAACAAGGTAAACAAAAAATACAAGAAAAACAGCAAGCAAAACAACAAGAGCAACAAGCAAAACAACAAGAACAACAAACTGAAAATAAAGATAAACAAATAGAACAACAAGAACAAAAAACTGAAAATAAAGATAAACAAACAGAACAACAAGAACAAAAACAAACAGAACAACAATACAGTTTAAAAAAAGATTGACAATCATCAAAACATATGATACAATACGCAAGATAAAATAAAATACACAATAATACACTTAATAAATACACTACACTTAACAAATAACATATACAATATGCTCAACAAAAAATGGGGGCGACCAGGTATCGACTGGGTAATGTTGTGGTAGAAGTGGCGTTCCGAGGGTTCAGGTGGCCTCGTTAAAACCTGAATATAAATAATTTTAAGTGCGGAAGCACCTGTAAGAATGGCTGCCTAATTTTCAGCCACGTCACTGTTCCTAATCTTGCGGGGGGCAAGTCGACGCTAATAGCAAGATAGCTTAAGTAAAGTGCCTTGGTATACTTTCGCGAATGACACAGGGCTAGCATAAAAACGGTCTGTTTATAAGCCATTTCTATGCGAAAAACAATTTATAAACTATGATCGTAGAGGCTTTTATCAGGCTACTACAGGACGCGGGTTCGATTCCCGCCGCCTCCACCATTTTAAAAGAAAAGCCGTTTTCCTAGATTCATTCACTGGAAGACGGCTTTTTTTTTCTCCTATATTTCAAAAGCTTTCCAATAGCTCAATTCGCATCCTCCTTTCAACGTCTGAACACCTTCCTAACACCTTTTCAAACCTTCCTCAATAGCTAGATCCTCATCTTTCTCTCAATATTTTAACACCTTTCCACACTCTAATTACTAAATTTTCCCTCTTCTCTCAATCCTTTCAAATAAATTCAACATTATCAAACACAAAATCACTTGCTTGAACTCTTGGATAACCTCAAAAAAACAAAAGCAAACAAATCTTAGAGATAATAATTTGATAAATAAGATCAAAGAATACAATATCGATAAATTCTATGCAAGTGATAAAATAAATATAGAAAACAAAATAGACACATTTGAATTCTAAATTAAAAAAGTCTATACAAGAAAGTCAAAATTTAAAAAAGATAATCATTTTAAGATTACAAAGTTTAATTTTGTTAAGAATATCATTGCTAATCATCAATTCAAACTAAAAAAACTTAATAAAAAAACAACGACAACACCTTTTATCCCTCAAATATTCGTTAGAATCAGTCAGAAAAAATACAAGATAAAACTTTATATTT
This sequence comes from Planctomycetota bacterium, assembly GCA_017993505.1. GTDB lineage: Bacteria > Planctomycetota > Uabimicrobiia > Uabimicrobiales > JABWCH01 > JAGOMP01. The sequence goes on along the minus strand of JAGOMP010000067.1, from coordinate 4,125 downwards.
TAATTAATAAAATTCAAAGCAGGAGAAATTTTCTCTTTATACTTGACATAATATTATTAAATGATATATTGCTATTTTAATCAGTAAAATTCAAAGCAGGAGAAATTTTCTCTTTATTCTTGACATAATATTATTAAATGATATATTAAAAAATATTTAATGAGTTAATTTATCATAAAAAAATTATATAGATCAGTCAAAAAAATAAAATAAACTTTATATTTTAATCAGTCAATAATAATAAAGAGAAATTTTAGTTTTACTATGCTTGACACAATTTTATGGAATAATACAATATATACACCATCAAACAGTTAATTTTTCATAATAGGATTTTTTTTAAATGATAGTAAGTTTTTCAATTGAAAACTGGATGTCCTTTCGTGACCCAGTCTCTTTTTCTATGGTTGCAACCAGGGAAAGGCAACATGGAAATAGACTTTCTAAAGTCTCCCAATATCAGACTAGAATTTTACCGATTGCTGCTATCTACGGAGGCAATGCATCTGGGAAGAGTAATTTTTGCAAGGCATTGAATTTTGTTCAACGGCTGGTTGTAAAAGGCACCAATCCAGATAGCCGTATTCCTATAGAACCATATCTACTAGATGACTCTAGTAGTAAAAAACCATCTCGCTTCAAAATAGAATTACTTATCGATGAAACTATGTATGAATTTAGCTTTGCTGTTACCAAAAAAGAAGTTGTAGAGGAAAAGTTAGTTCAAATCATAAGCAGGAGAGAAAAAATTTTATATGATCGAAAGAGAAACATACCAAATTTTGACCCAAGCCTTGATAAAGATCAATTCCTACATTTTGTATTTAAAGGAACAAGAGAAAATCAATTATTCCTAACAAATTCAGTGTCGCAAAAAGTTGATACTTTTCGACCTATATATGACTGGTTCAAGGATACGCTAGTGATGGTAGCACCAGACTTAAGATTTAAATCTTTTGAATATTGTCTTGATGAAGACCATCCTATATACAATAACATGAACGAGATATTGCCATTGTTAGATACTGGTATTTCTCGTCTAGGTGGAGAAGAATTTCCCTTCTTTGAAATCATTTCAATCATAGAAAAATTTAAAAGAAGACTACAGGAAAATATTGAAGAAGATATGAGTGATCCTTTCCTTGAAAAGACGACAAACAAACGTTTTATTACTAAACAAAAAGATGGAGAGCTGATTAATAAAAGATTGGTCACGTTTCATCAAAAAAACGACGGAACTGAAGCCAAATTTGAGATCCATCAGGAATCAGATGGAACACAAAGGGTGATTGACCTTCTACCAGGATTTTTTGAATTGTCAACCACCAATTCCACAAAAGTATTTGTCATAGATGAAATTGACCGTAGCCTTCATCCCTTACTGACATGGCAACTCATTGAATCATATCTATTGAGTTGCAACAGTGACAGCCGCACTCAATTGCTGATAACAACTCATGATGTATTTCTAATGGATCAGAATCTTTTTCGGCGAGACGAAATATGGGTTACTGAAAGGAATGGCCAAGGTTGCTCTGAGCTTTACTCCTTTAGTGATTATAAAGATATCCGATATGACAAGGATATCCGTAAAAGCTATTTGCAAGGACGATTAGGCGGTATACCAAAAATTCTTTTGAGTAATACCTTTAAAAAACAAAAGAAAGACGACTGATGACTTACAATAGGAAAAATTTGTAGCTAATTCAAAACTATCCAATCAAATTTCAAACATTTCAACAATATATGATTATAGTTTGCAACTACAGAAACACAAAATATAAAAAATAAAAACACAAAACACACAGATACAATGAAAATCTAATTTAAACAATGTCTGTGTGTTTCGTGGTTATAAATAGGGAAATAAGAATGAATCAAATCGATCAAAAAGACATCAATAATGCAGCATGGGCAGCGTGTGACACCTTTCGAGGCGTTGTGGATCCAGCACAATATAAAGATTACATCTTAGTAATGCTTTTTTTAAAATACATCTCTGATATATGGCAAGACCACTATGAAAAATATCAAGAACAATATGGAAAAGATGATGACCGTATTCGTCGCAAGCTTACACGTGAACGTTTTGTCCTTCCCATGATCCAACTTACTGAAGAAAATAAGGAAACTGGTATAGAAACTATTCTAGATGAATTTCCTGCCACATATTACAGCCTTTATGAACGTCGATCTGCTGTCAATATTGGTGAATTAATTAATATGGTGCTTTCTCATATTGAAGATAATAACAAAAGCAAACTTGAAGGCGTTTTTCGTAATATTGATTTCAATAGCGAAATCAACCTTGGTAAGACAAAAGACCGAAATCGCCGTTTAAAACAATTGCTAGAAGATTTCCACAAACCGCAACTCAACATGAAACCTAGCCTTGTATCTGAAGATGTGATTGGCAATACTTATATCTACTTAATTGAAAGATTTGCATCAGATTCTGGGAAAAAAGCAGGTGAGTTCTTTACTCCATTAAAAGTAACAGAATTAGTGGCAAAACTAGCAAGCCCAAAACCTGGTGATCGCATCTGTGATCCAGCTTGTGGATCAGGCGGTCTTTTGATTCAAGCTGCAAAAGAAGTGGGATGCGTTGCTAAGAGTGCAAGAGAAAAACGAGACTTTGCTCTATTTGGTCAAGAATCTAATGGTAGCACTTGGGCACTTTGTCGTATGAATATGTTTCTACATAGCTTTGACAGTGCACGCATTGAATGGTGCGATACTTTAAATAGTCCTCTCTTAGTAGAAAATGACCAATTAATGAAATTCAACTGCGTAGTAGCAAATCCACCCTTTTCTCTAGATAAATGGGGTGCTGAAAATGCAGAAAACGATCCATACAACCGCTTTTGGCGTGGAATTCCACCTAAAAGTAAAGGTGATTGGGCGTTTATTAGCCATATGGTAGAAATAGCCCTTGAAAAACAAGGTCGCGTTGCAGTAGTCGTGCCCCATGGTGTCTTATTTCGAGGTGCATCTGAAGGTCGTATCCGTAAAAAAATGATCGAAGAAAATTTGCTTGATGCTGTTATTGGCCTCCCAGGAAACTTATTTCCCACTACTAGCATACCAGTTGCAATCCTAGTCTTTGATCGAAGCCGTGAAAAAGGAGGCGTTCGTGAAAATTGTAAAAACATCCTTTTCATCGATGCTAGCCGTGACTTTATATCAGGTAAAAATCAAAACACCCTCGCAGAAGAACATATTGAAAAAATCATGGCAACTTACACTGCTCGAAAAAAAATAGAAAAATACGCTTATGTGGCAACATTCAATGAAATCAAAGAAAACGACTTTAACCTTAACATTCCTAGATATGTAGACACCTTTGAAGAGGAAGAAGAAATTGACATCGACGCAGTACAAAAAGAAATAAAAAAACTAGAAAAAGAGCTAGCAACAGTACGAACAAAGATGACAAAAAAGCTTAAGGAGATTCAGAGGTGAAAGAAATTTTCCCCGAAAAGCCAATAAGTGCTATAACAAAAATTATAATTAGTTCAGTCGATAAAAATACTGTACCAGATGAAATTCCAGTATTCTTATGCAACTACAAAGATGTTTATTATAATTCTATAATTACTAAAAATATGCAGTTTATGGAAGCAACTGCAAAAAAGAGTGAAATTGATCGATTTTCACTTTATCCTAATGATGTTGTAATTACAAAGGACTCTGAAAGTGCTGATGATATTGGCATACCAACGTACATACAAAGTATAAGAAAAAATTTACTCTGTGGATATCATTTAGCAATACTAAGACCTAAAAAAAATGTAGATGGAAAATTTTTATCCTTTGCACTGATGCATCCAAGAATTTCGTACGATTTTTCTAGGTATGCAAATGGAATAACAAGGTTTGGACTCACAAGCGAAGTTTATAGTAAAGTTAAAATTCCGCTTCCGCCACTCCCAGAACAAAAAGCCATTGCTGATCTGCTATCTACTTGGGATGAAGCCATTGAAAAAACAGAACGACTCATTCAGGCAAAAGAAATGCGTTTTAAATGGCTGTTACAAGAGTTAATTTCAAAACCACAAAAAAACAAAAAATGGAAAATGGTAAAGCTGGGATCATTTCTAACAGAGAGTCGTATTCCAGATCTCG
>JAGOMP010000008.1 GCA_017993505.1 Planctomycetota bacterium | reverse complement strand
ACCCATCCGCCGCTTTCCTCGGTTGCCCGATTATCGCTCGACTTGCATGTAATAAGCACACCGCCACCGTTCGTTCTGAGCCAGGATCAAACCCTTCGCAATTAATTTATTTCTTTTCTGCTCTATTTCTAGAACACGATTTTTTTTAATCTTTCTGGGCGTCCTTTTTCATCTAACTTCTCGCTCTTTACGAACTCGTTGTTATTAGAATCATTTTTTTTATGACGCTATTGGCTGCCTCAATTTGGCATAACTATCTTTTTTTTATCTCTCGCCTATTGTCAAAGATCTTGTGAAATCTTTTTCGATCTCACTTGACTTAGTATAACATCTTCTGTTGTAAAGTCAAGATATTTTTTATTTTTTTTTAAAAATTTTTTTTTTATTTTCTTAACGTATTATTTAATTATATTTAAAAACAATAAAATTTTTTTAAAAAAATATTTTATTATACATTCACATAAGATACATATATATCGATTATTGTTAAATCAGACTGTTTTTGAATGTATCATATATATAATATAAAATGTGAAAATTAAAAATACAGTCAAAATATTTTTTTACATATTTTATCAAATATTTTTAAGTATATTTTTATTTTATCTTTATATTTTTATTTATTTACTTTGACCATGTATATTTTTATCTACTTATATGTTTGGTAAAATCTATTTTTATGTATTTTGATAAAATATTTTTCTTGCATATTTTATCAAAATACATAAAAATAGAGTAGTTTACAAACTATTGTTTATGAATGAGAATAATATAAAAATACTATGAATATATCTCAGTACCCATCGTGAGTGAGTATAATATGAAAATACTATTAATATATCCCAATGCTAATCGTGATATCTTAAGTTGGGCTGACACAGGTGCAATTTCTGAACCCATTGCTTTAGAATATATTGCATCAGTTGGATTAGAATTAAAACATGAAGTTCAGCTATTAGATTTACGACTTCATACTACTGAATTAGATAGCACGTTGAATGCATATCAACCTGATTTTGTAGGTATCACAGGATATAGTATGCATGTTCCACGTGTTTTAGAAATTGCAACTACTGTAAAACAATATAATCCTCAATGTTATGTTGCTGTAGGTGGACATCATGCTACTTTAGAACCCATTGATTTTCAAGAACCATGCGTTGATTTTATTGTATGTAGTGAAGGTACAGTTCCTTTTCGAAAATTATTAGAACAGATTGAAAATAATACAAAAAATATTTCAGTGGCTGGCGTGTATGTTCGTCAAAACAATGATTTTATATATGGCGGGGAGCCATTACCTTTTAACATTGATAACATTCCTCGTCCTATTCGCACATTAGTTCCAGAAGACAGGCAACATTATTTCATTGATTGGATGAAACCAATTGCAATGCTACGCACTTCTGTTGGTTGTCCTTTTCGCTGTTCATTTTGCTCTTTATGGCGTCTAATGAATGGTCGATATTATATGCGCAACATAGAAGCTGTAGTAGAAGAGTTAGCCACTATCCCTGAAAAATATGTATTTTTAGTAGATGATGAACCATTCATTAATGCAGACAGAATGTCGAAAATGGCAAAAAAAATCAAACAAGCAGGTATTCAAAAAGAATATTTTTCCTATTGTCGAATTGATTCTTTGCTTAAACATGTAGATTTATTGCAAGAATGGAAAGAAGTCGGACTACGACGTCTCATTATTGGAGTAGAAACTGTATTTGAAGATGAGTTAGAAAAATACAATAAAAAATACGGCACAGCTCAAATCATTGAAGCTCTACAGAATGCTAAGGATATTGATATTCCTTTATTATGCAATTTTATTGTACATCCTAATTATACGCAAAAACGATTTGACGATTTAATTCGATTCATTGAAGAAAACAACGTAACTCATCCTTCTTTTACTATATGGACTCCTCTTCCTGGTACAAATTATCAAGACTATGATATTTTGTATAAAAATCCTAAAAATGGTCGTCCAGCTTGGGAATACTTTGATTTACAACACCCTGTAATTGAAACAACCTTACCCAGATCAGAATTCATGAAACAATTTGAAAATCTATACCAACGGTTTATTGCTAAATATGTTCAATCACAAAGTCCCATGACTTTAGACGATTTGACAAAAAAACAAAAAATTCTTGATGAAACATATGCAAAGATTGCAGCAAAAATTTTAACATTCAATAAGAAAGAATAACTTATTTTTCAGCGTATTCCTTAAAATTTCATGGAATAGAAAAGGAAATAGATGATGGATGAATTAAAAAAGTATTTTGAAAAAATCAGTAAACGACAAATAGCTGATGTAGTTAAAGTAGTTGTTTTCTTTGTTATTATCCATTTTTCGAGTATAATATATCAATCTTTTGATTTAGTAAAAAATCCAAAATATGTTAAAAATATGGAGCCTTCTATTACCGAAGATTCCACGTACTATGGAAAACATATATCTAATTGGAAAACATTAAAATATAGTGACATCGTATATTACCAACATCCCTATGTTGCACAAAAAAATCGTAAAAATGCTCGAAGAATAGGTCGAATTCTTGGATTTCCTGGAGATCAAATTGAATTCAGACAAGGGAAACTGTATCGCAACAATCAAAAAATTGAAGAAACGTATACACAAGCAAGAAGTTCCTTTAATCTTGACATTGCAAGCATTATTGTACCACGCTATCATGTGTATATTTTGGAAGATAAACGTGTAATAAGTTCTACATCAAGCGGTGATAGTCGCTTTATTGGTCCTATTTTAGGAGATTTTATTGAAGGAATCATTACAACAAAATAGCTCACTACAAAAAAGGAATCTAGTTTATGAAAAAATTTGAATTCAACACGATTTCCATAGTGGAAGTTGTTTTAATTGTTCTTTTCAGTTTAGCAGCTCTTTCTGCATGGTCTAGTGGTATCAATGCAATGAAATTATATTACAAAGTCCAATCCCTAGCCTATGCATATAATCAAGGCAATTATAATGCATTAAATACATTATCTCGAGATGCTATTAAATTACTAGGTGACACTGGCACAAATGATGCGTTTATATCTTATCAAGGATTAAGTGCTGTTGAAAATCAACAATATTCACAAGCAAGCATGCTATATAAACAAATAGAAGACATGACAGATAGTTCTATTACTGCAAAAATAGGAAGATTAGTATCAGAATTATACTTACTAGACCAAGAAGAAAATAAAGAAAACCAAGGCAGTAAACTTCACATTATTCTTCATGAGACAAATACATTATTAAGACAATATCCAAATGCATTTGAACTATATGGACTCTTAGGTCACATTTACTATAAACAAGGCATGATATCACTATCAAACAAAAAAACATTAGATGCAAAAGACTATATAGAAAAATCTATTACAGCATTTCAAACAATGGAAAACAAGGTAATAGAATATCACAATACAAGTCAAAATCAATTTATGAATCATAGCCTAGACATGGAGATAGGTACAGAAGAGTTATGCATTCCATCTAAAGAAAGCTTAGTATCTTTATATATAGGACGTGCTTATGCAGAATATGCACAACTATCTTTTATAGATTCAAATAAAAATACACAGAAGGCAAACATTATCAAAAATACAACTCAATACCTCCAACAAGCTTTACAATATAAAAAAACAGATCCAAGAATTATTGGCAATATTCATGTAGCCTTTTGCAATCTATTATGTTTATATGGATTAACACCTGAAGAAATTGCAAATAATAGATTATTAGCTCAATCTTTTGAACAAAAAAGTAATTTTTATAAAACTTCCATAAAACTCATAAACAAGACAGAAGAAAGTTGGGGGATAGAAAAAAATATTCATTATTTTTATTATGGTTTAGCAAACAGCTTTGAAAAAAATCCTAGCATGGGTATGCAGTATATAAATAAAATCAAAGTAGAAGAAAGAAACAACCCAAGTTCACAATATGCATTTCTCAATTTAAAAACATCTGAGAGGATTCAAGCTATTAATAAGAACATGAGAGAAGATACTATATCTGCTGATATAATAAAAGCATTGTATTTAAAATCACTTTTATCAGATTACCAACGTTTATATGATAATCTTCCAGAGAACACTACATACAACATCCAAGAGTTTTCTATTATAAATAACTATTTCATTCTGCAAATTGCAGATATACTCAGAAATCAAAAAGATGAGGTTCAAGGTCAAGAAATTAGAAGAGCACTAGGCAATTTTCAAGATAAATTTTCACTATTTACAGACAGAGCCATATATTACAACACAGCTACTAAAGAGTGGATAAGACCTACTAATATTGCTGAACACAACATAAATATTTTAAGAAAACTCATTAGCAAATATTAGAAAGGGAATACAAATGAAATGCATAAGATGTCATAAAGAAAATAGTAATACAGACTTATACTGTCAACATTGTGGGATGAAAATGGATCTTACATTTGATGAAATCGCAAGCAAATTTGCTATAGATAACAAAAAAGAACGCATACAAGAAACTGAAGACTTTTTTCGTTGGATTTTAATGATTGTTTTTTTCATCATGGTAATCGGAATTTATTTTAAATCTCTATGGGTTATCCCACCACAAAAAACATTAACACCAGGATACATTCCTAGTATAGAGTTTCCAGCAGAATATCCACTCATATTTAATCCAATTATATTAAATGAATAATAGCTCCAGTAAGCCTTGGGAGCATAACAAATAAAGACAGCTAGAAATCTAGCAATTTTTCAAAAAAGAGGAAAAAATGGCATATTTCATCCGCGCTAAATATATGTTACCTATTAGTGATAAATTAGGACGCTGTACACGCATTCATGATGGCTACATTGTATACAATCAAGGGAAAATTTTAGAAGTTGGTCCCTATTGTGAGCAAATTGGGCAACAGCTTTTGCAAAAATACAATCCCCTTCAAGTCATTGGAAATCGCAATCTATTTGCAAAATCAACAGCCGATTTCATTTGCCATCTAGGGGTTTTACTCCCTAGTTTTATCAAAGCCCACGGTCATGATCATGAATCGCCTATTATTGGAATAGCAAAAGACGTACCATTGACAACATGGTTAGATGGTGCTGTGAATGTTTTTACACAATTTTTAGAAGACAATGGAAAAGATATTCAAAATAAATACAATCGTTCAGCTCATGCCATCACATACAGAAAATCCAGATTAGACGACATATATTATGGGATCACGAGTGCTCTCACTCACCATTGTGGGCATAACAAATACCATGTAGCCGATTTAGTAGAAGCCAACGAATCCATTGGAACACGAATTATTATTGCAGTTGGTAGCCAAGATCGAAATTTTTATGAAAAAATATTAGATCCAACTCCTCAAAGTGTAGTGGATAGAGTAGACAAATACTACCAAGAATATAAAGGGTTAAAACGTACTTCTATCATTCCAGGACCTGATCAATTTTTTTCTAATGGACCTGAAGTTCTCCAAGCAGTAAAAAAATGGTCTGATGAACACGACACGCTTCTTCATATCCATGGTGCAGAAGAATATAACACCACACAATGGTTCAATGAAAAATATGGTATGACCAGCTTGGAATATGCCAACAGCATTGGATTTTTAGGTCCCAAGACAATCATTGCCCACCAAGTTCACTCCACAGAAAAAGAATTAGAATTATTACGGGACACAAAGACAAAAGTAGTTCACAATCCACTTGCCAATACAATATTAGGTTCTGGCATGCCTGTTGTACCCCAAATGTTAGAAATGGGAATCCAAGTTGCTATTTCCACAGATGGTTCTGGCAGTGCAGACTCTCAAAACATATTAGCAGCAGCAAGATGTGCTTCCCAGTATCAAAAAGCCTTCCACCACGACCCTAAACTTTTGCCTGCACAAAAAGTATTAGAAATGATCACCATTGAACCTGCACAAATGCTTGGCTTAAACGCTGGTTCTCTAGAAGAAGGGAAAGATGCAGACATCGTTTTAGTAGACTTACGACGCCCGAATATGACTCCAACACGAGTGACAAATGTAATAGAAAATCTTATCTGGGCATCCGATGGTAGCGAAATTCAATACGTCATTGCAAACGGAAAAGTTCTTAAAGATAACTATACATTCACCACAATAGATGCTACACAAGCACTTGCTGAAGTACAAGCACTTGGGGAACAATTTGATGAATATAAACAAAGGATCGGACAACTTAAAGGCACAGGAGCCAACCAATAAAAACAAATACCTTGCAATAGGGTGTTTTTAGGAGAGCCTCATGCAAAACCAAGATGAACTATTTTTAGAACATGCACAAAAAACTGGAAAACTCAGCCAACAAGCCGTCCAATTTTGCCAAGAACAACAAAAAAAAGGACAAGCCCCTATCCATACTGTTTTGAATGAAAATTTTCTTACACTCGACCAAGTTAAAGAAATTATAGAACAAATCAATGGTGAAAACGAATCATTGTATTTTGTCACTATTCTACCAGATGATAAAGAAACAGATGATAAAGAAACAGTGGAGAGTAAATTTCTTCAATACATAGAAACAAACGAAATCATAACACAAGACCAAATCAAACAAGCATTGCAAGAACAAGAGAGATTGCAAAGAATGGGGTATGAAACGCAATTTTCTGCTATATTATATGGAATGAAAATACTCCCATTAGAAGACATCCAAAAAATTTATCAACAAATTCTAGATAACTCCATTCAAGTTGTTGAAGACGAAAGAGCACCTGTAGAGCTTGGTATTACCACAATACGAAATTATAAAGACCCAGAAAAGAACAAACAACCTAGCATTGCACAAAGCGTTCAAGATGCTCTTGAAAAAACTACAAAAGGGAAAAAGAAAACAAAAAAAGAAAAAATGGATGAATTAAAAAGACGGGAAAAAGCAATGATGGATCAGGAAATAGACAATCAAGAATCGTATGAAATAGACGAAGATCTAGATGAAGTCAATGTAGAAAAACTTGCTGAATTATATGAAAAAGTAAGTAGCCAAGAAAGAAAAAAACATAGTGCGTCCAATACAAAAGAAATTACAAATCAACTCAAGGAAATTTTAGATACAATACAAAATCTTTCCCAACAAACTACGAATCCCACAATACAAAATCTTCCCCAAGAAACTACGAATTATTGGACAGCAAACAAAGTTTCTATTACTTGGGAAGAAGCCATTTCCTATTTAAAAGAAGGTGAATCCATTCAAAATGCTTATATTCAAGATATTTATGAAAAAGAAAGCAACATAGATTTTCCTATTTTACTACAAGATTGTGTTCTAGAAAATATCACATTCCAAGACTCCTATATTCTAGAAAACGTGGATTTTACAAACACAATTTTCTTAGGGAAAGCCTCTTTTAAAGGAACACATTTTCAAAAAAATGCTCAATTCAATAAAGCAACTTTTGTAGACGGAGTTGACTTTACAAAAACAATATTCCAAGAAGATACAAGATTCAATACAACAAAATTTAAAAAATACGCTTCTTTTAACCGTTCCAGATTTGAAAAAAAAGCCATTTTTTCCTATGCTTATTTTGAGCGTGGTGCTAAATTTAATGAAGTAGACTTTAACGATTCTGCCAGCTTTAATGACGTATATTGCGACCATAGATTCTATCTCAATAACTGCATATTTCAAAAAGAAACAAGCTTCAGCAATTCCCATTTTCAAAACATTGTTGATTTTAGCGGATCAGAATTTTTCAATATCCTTAAATGCAAAGGCACACAATTTTCAGCATGGTGTAGTTTTAATTATGCAAAATTTCATGATGAATGTTACTTTAATGGTGCTACCATAACCCAAGACTTAACATTCCTTGAATCAGAAATTAACAGCCTATTTGACCTTTCTCATATTTGTGCAGAAAAAAACATTAACTTTAAAGACTCTAAAATAGGTGAAGAAGCAAAATTTCGATTTTTAGATGCATATTTTGGTCGACTTTTTCTCACTTCAGAACAACTGGAAGGACATATAGATAGCCATATTAAACAACATTACCGACAAGCTCAAAAAGAATATGGTCTTCTAAAAAACAACTTTCGAGAAATTAATGAATATGGACAAGAAGACTGGGCGTATTTATGGGAAAAACGAACAGCCCGCTACACGATTCCTAATACTGGCATTCTCAATAAAATCAAAAAATTTCTAGACTGGACTACACTCGATCTATCGTGTGGATATGGAACAAAACCCCTTAATATTTTAGCCACAGCTCTAATCGTTATTTTTATCTTTGCCTTTATTTATTATATTTTTGGCACACACTTCCTAATACCAGTAGAATTGCCTAATGTAACATCCATTTCACTTGCAGATGCATTCCAAGTTTCCTTCAGCATTTTTACAAACGCATCTCTCACTACTTGGATTCCACATCCTCAAAGTTGTCTCAATTACATTATGATGATAGAATCTTTCTTTGGACTTTTCACCATGTCGGTCGTTGTTGTTACATTTAGTAGAAAAGTTATTAGATAATCATTTGACATCTAGCAAAAAAAATATTAGATAATCATTTGATATCTAGTAAAAAAAAATATTAGAAAAGTTATTCAATAACTAAGAACAGCAAAGAAAGCCGATTTAGACGGCTTTCTTTTTGTAATAGGAGCATTCCATGAGAAAATGGTTCCTTATTTTCCTATTTTACACCTTCTCTCTCTCAGTTTTTTCACAAAACATTGATAAAATACAAGAACTCTATGATAAAGGTAATTATGACATGGCTGAAAAAGCCTTGTCTAAAATAGAAAATCATACTATTTCCACATTAGACATAGGATTTCAAATATATTTTGTGCAAGAAAAATACAATACAGCTTTAGAATATGCCAATCAATTGATCAAAAAAAACAACATCAGAGGACACCTATACACAGCACAAATACAAATTGCTTTAGGACAAAACAAACAAGCTTTTCAAACATTATTCAAAGCACATAAACAAGAACCAGACAACATTCCCATTCAAACAGAACTTGCCTATTATTACTATAATACAGGCAACAAAGAAAACGCAGAGCAATATTTAAGTGATATTTTCGACAATTTTGATGCAGATGAAACATATACTCCCGAAGAATGGACTTGCATTTCCAAAGCTTGCTATCTCTATGCCATGAAATATGATGAAGTGGATCGTAGCGACACATTAAAAACAATTGTACAAGACATGCTCCCCGAAGCCATTCAAATTAATCCTTATTATTTTCCTGCCTACCTTTTACTCATTCAAATATTTAGCGACGCGTACAACAATATCGATGCAAAATATTACATAGAAGAAGCCTTAAAACTCAACACAAACCATCCAGACTTAAAATACTACCAAGGCATACTACAATTGTTAAAAGGCGAGAGCATCCAAGCACAAACTACCTTCACACAATTACTAGACACATATGAAATACATCTTCCCACACTACATTTGTTAATCAAAATAGCATTGATTGACGAAGAATATGAAATAGCCTATAAATATATAGAAAAAGCATTGCAACGAAATCCAAACGATTTAATTACTCTTGCATTTCAAGCTAGCTACTTCTATATGAACGACAATATGACAAAATACAATGAAGTCAAAGATAAAGTTGAACGAATCAACAAACAATACGGTGAATTTGACCTCATTGTATCTGATATGATTACGCACCTACGAAAATACGATGAAAGCGTAATTATGTTGCGACAAGCCATTAAAAAAGACCCATTTCTTTGGCAAGCCTATATTAACTTAGGCACTGCATTAATGCACACAGGCGAAATTAAAGAGGCTGAAAGTTGCTTCCAAGTTGTGTATGATGAATACAACTTTCATACACAAACCTATAATATGCTTCTTTTATTGCAGGAAAAATATAAAGAATTTAAAGTTATCAAAACAAAAAACTTTTTATTTCGAATCCACCAAGACGATTGTGAATTTTTAGAACCGCTACTCATTCCAAGCCTAGAAAATGCATTTGAAACACTTACAAAACGATACCAATTCACACCTAAAACGCCAGTTATCTTTGAAATGTTTCAGACTCACGAAGATTTTTCTGTACGTACCACAGGTCTAGATTCTTTTGGTGCTGCTGGTGCATGTTTTGGAACTGTTATTACAGGCGTTTCCCCACGAACGAATCGCATTGGCAATTTCAACTGGCTTTCTGTAGCTTGGCATGAATTTGCTCACGTCATCACACTCCAAATGACAAATTACAATATTCCGAGGTGGTTCACAGAAGGACTATCAGAATTTACAGAAGCCACTCGCAATCCTAAAGTACAAAGAAAACACGAACAAGAGCTTTATACTATCTACACAGCAAACAGAATGCGAAACATGCAAAATTTCAATGCTGGATTCACACGCCCGAATTATCCGTTAGAAACAAGTATTTGCTACTTTCAAGCTAATTTAATCTGCCAATACATCACTAAAACAAAAGGATTTAACACCATCTTACACATGCTACAACTTTACAAAGAAGGCAAAAAAGATAAAGAAGTATTTCAAATTGCTCTTAAAATGACATTAGAAGAATTTGATAAAAATTTTCAACAATGGCTGGAAGAAAATATATTCCAAGACGTAAACATATTTCCTAGTGTAGACAACTACGAAATGAGCGAATTACAAGACTTAATCTTAGATGAACCAGATAATGAAAAATACATCCAAAGACTTGCTCAAGGCTATTTAGAACGAGGTAAATTCATAGATGCAGAAATGTATGCTAATAAATTACAAAAAAAATTCCCTAACAAGCCAGACGCGTATGATATCCTTGGACAAATTTACAGTAAACAAAAACAACATCATCAAGCCATACAAACATTCGAGACTGCTGTTCATTTGCAATCAAAAAACTTTTATACATACATTGTTCTTGGACAAATGTACTACCAGACAAAAAATTTTGACAAAGCTATACGAACGTGGCAACAAGCAAAAGAAAGCTTTCCCAACTACGTTGGTCCCCATAATCCTTATTTAGCTCTTGCTCATCTTTACAAAGAACAAGAAAACTTTAGTAGCTACCAAGAAGAAATTGAACAATACATTCAAAAAGATGGAACTGATCTTCACACACGCTTAGTATATACAGAAGCTTTAATTGGTAAAAAACAGTACCAAAACGCACTTGAAATACTCACATATTGCCAAGAAATCAACCCTATCCATTACATTTTACAAAAACAACTCGGACAAACAAACCAAGCTTTAGAAAATAATGACAAGGCCATTGAGCATTACGAAAAAAGCATTACTCTATATAATACTCAGACTAAACACCATCATCACCATCATGGTTCTGCCCTAGAGCAAGATACAGAATTAGCACCTACTCATTATGAACTTGCTCTACTTTATTATTCCAAAAATAACAGACAAAAAGCAATCGAACATGCAAAAACATCTTTAGAAATCAATCCACAATTTGAAAAAGCACGCCAATTCTTAATAAAAATACAATAAAAACATGTAAACTAAACATTTTATAAAAAAAAATTTCCACTTAATTTTTAAACTTAATATATTTTACTTACAAAATATAATAAAAAATATACGAACTTACTTATAAAATACAATAAAAAAACATATAAACTAAACATTTCATTATTACAAAGGAAAATTCACACTTAATTTTTAAACTTATATATGATTGATACTTTCCACTATATAGGTCTAGGTTATTTTCAGAAAAACAAAAAGGAACAAACATGTTCAAAGATGAAGCAGAAATTTATGTAAAGGCAGGAGATGGTGGAAATGGTTGTGCTTCCTTCCGCCGTGAAAAATACGTACAACGCGGAGGTCCTGATGGAGGAGATGGCGGAAATGGTGGAGATATAATTATTCGTGCTACCCCCAATTGCAATACACTTTTTCATTTATCTAGAAACCGAAAATTTATTGCCAAAAATGGTCAACAAGGTGGAAGAAACAAATGCACAGGGAAATCTGGGACTCCCCTTGTCATTCCTGTTCCTCCAGGCACTTGTATTTACGATGATCAAAAACGCCAATTATGCGACTTAGAAGAAGAAAATCAAGAAATAATCATTGCAAAAGGAGGGAAAGGCGGTCGAGGTAATGTTCATTTTGCAACACCTACACATCAAACGCCTAGAAAATTTGAACTTGGAGAAACAGGCGAAGAAAGGAAAATTTTTTTAGAATTAAAATTGATTGCTGATGTAGGCCTCGTAGGATTCCCCAATGCAGGAAAATCTACCTTCATTTCTAAAGTCTCGGCAGCTCGCCCTAAAATTGCAGATTATCCTTTCACAACACTAGAGCCTAATTTAGGAATCGTTGAACTTCCTACTTTTCGCACTATTGTCATTGCAGATATTCCTGGAATTATAGAAGGTGCTCACAAAGGAGTTGGTTTGGGAGATAAATTTTTGCGTCACATTGAACGAACTCGCATTTTGCTCTATATCATAGATATTGCACCTTTAGATCAACAAGATCCTTTGGAAACTTTAAAAATTTTACAAAATGAAATTGTAAAATATAGCAATGTTATGAAAGAAAAAAAATTTCTCATTGCAGCCAATAAAATGGATTTAACAGATGCAGAAAAAAACTTAGAAGAATTTCGAAAAGAAACCAACTTGCCTATTTATCCCATTTCTGGTGTTACTGGAAAAGGAATTCCTCAACTTATTCAAGCCATTGTGAAAACATTAGACAATTTAGATGAGCAAAATTATTATTCATAAAATATGAACAATAGTTATGTAATAAGTAATAATTCATTCATAATAATTATTGTCATAATAATTTATTCATAATAATCATGGTTTATTCATAATAATTATTGTCATAATAATTCATTCATAATAATCATGGTTTATAAAACAAAGATATAAACGCATAAAAAATGCATTTATATCTTTTTTTTATAAATAAAAAAACTCAAATGAAAATTCACATTTTTATTTATTGATTTGTTGTTTTAAGTTTTCTGTCATTTGCTTTTGCCATTGTAAAATCATATCTAAATCATGAATAATTTCTGTTAAATCTTCCCATTGGTCAAGGCGATGTAAAATTATTTGAATCGTATCAATGATTTGTTGTTGATTATTGTCAATCCAAAGAATTGTTCGAGAAGCTTCAGAATTTTTTTGTTGCATTTGAGAATACGCTTGTAAATATTGTTGTTCAATTTCATATGACTGTCCAGCATATGTTTTTGCATCTATTTGATGTGCAAGTTTCTTTTGTAAATTTTGAATCTCTATGAAACGTGCTTGGTCATACAATTTCCATAATTGATTTTCTTGAATAGATTGCATTATCTGGTCTAAATTTATTGTTTGTTGGGATAAATCCCTTGTAATCGTTTGTTGAGCAAATCGCAATTGCAAAAATTGTGCAATTTCACCTAGTTGAAACGTAGAAAGGGATTGATAATCTTGTAAAGTGCTTTGCTTGTCCTTTTGGTACTCTTGGATTCGTTTTAATTGTTGCTTAAATTCTTGAATTCGTTCCTTGAGAATGCTATTAAATTGATTATTGTCTAAAATATCAATCACTAATGTTTGACTCTCCTGCATATTGGGAATGGGCTGTTTATTATCTATTGCTTGTAGTTTATATGTGATAGAGTCTCCTGGCTTTAATGGTTGTTTATCTAATGTTTCACATTGAACTGCATGGGCAACGCTCACTTCTTTTACAGCTGGTTCATATGTAGAAAGTATTTTTTGCTGCCATTCTTGTTGATTAATTTTATAATGAACAACACTTTGTGTAATTCCATAATCATCTTGAATATTGGCAGTTGTGACAAATTGCCCTTTTGTAGTCATGTTCATATTTTTTTCTTTAGGATATATAAATTGAATGGTAGGTGCTTTGTCTGAAATGGCATGAATATGAAAACTCGTGGGCATGGGGTCTTCTAAATTTTCATGGCTTATGAGTTGAATTTGATATCGAGTATTTTGTTCCACAACACATTGAGCATAATAATGTAAAGGCGATTCTGGTAGCGTTTCTAGTGGTGCTTTTGATTGAAATGACACGGACGGAATCGATTCCTTAGTTAAAAAAGCCAATTGTGCACTTTGTAAAGGAATATTTGTTTTAATTTGAAACAATGCTTTTGTTCCAATCAAAGCATGAATATTGCCTAATGTAGTATTTTCAATCCACGTAGGATTAGGAGTAGTATAACTCGGTGGCAATGTCCATATTTTCAATGTTTCAATCGTAGGTGGAATCAAAACTCGAACACGATATAAAGGAATTTGATCGTCATCATCGCCTGCTGTTAAATAAAAAGTAAAGTCTTCTGTTAAAGTCTGAAAATCATATTTATATATTCTCTGATCTTGGTCAATTAAATTTCTAGTATACTGCTTTTCATGAATAGTATAATGAATTTGTGCCTTTCTTGGCGGTTTTCCAAAAATATATGCACGGATCGCCAAACTCTCTCCACGAGCCTTTTTTATAGTGTGAAAAGGATACTCCATTTGAATCGATTCTACAGAAGAATTTTCCACTGGAACTAATTTAAATACACTTGTAGTGATATCGCCTGTTTGTAAATAAAATAACATAGGCTCTGCAACAGAGGAAAATGTATATGTATATTGATTATTTTCAGGATACAAATGGACTTGTTGCCACAATGTCCACTTGGCATTTTCAGGACGTTGCCATAAAATAATTGAAGAATACAATGAATGAGAAGTAATCTTTAAAGGAATCGATGCATTAATAGGAACATTGTATGTATCTTGTAATAAAAAAATATGTGTTTTCCTAGGCCACTCTTTATTTTGTAAAAACATATTTCGTTGCATTGCTAAAGCTAAAATATCCCTAGATCCTGCAACTGTAAGAAGTATCATCAATAAACAACATATACTTAGAATAGAAAAAAACGTAGCCAATATAGGGTATTTATAAGATACAACACAATGAAAGTTCGTTTTTGGAATCAATTCATTGGCATCTTCAATAATCTTTTGAGTAAGCTCTCTCGAATCCTTATAATCATCAGTATGTAAAAGAACTTCCAATTGATACGCTGAAATTAACTTTTCTTGCAAATGAGGATTTCGTTTTTCAATAATATGCAATATATCCTCATTTGATATTGATTTTTTATAAGGACTCCACAGATTTCGATATACTAGTAAAATAAGAATCCAAACAATAGCAATCAATAGCAAAAAACGCAAAAACCATGGATAACGCAAATAATAATCTAAAACAAAATGAATACTAAAAAATATAAAACTTGCTAAAAAAACTTGGTTCACCCCTAAAATGAAAACTAATTTACGAATCGTCCGATGTATTTTTTGAAGTTTCCTTGTTAAAAGAGAAAGAGCCATGTTCGATTCCTTTTCTTGATAAAAAAATAAAGAGATAAGTAGTGGATTTACTACTTATCTCTTTTTAAAACATAGAAACTTACAAGTGCTCTTAAGGAAGAACAACTAAATGATCTATATTTTCTAATGTAATTTGTGGCATATCATTATAAACAGTGACTCTTCCTGTGACTTTAATTTCAACACCTTCCATACATTGTGCAACTTTTTCTACATTTTGGTGAAAAAGTTCATCACTGATAATCAAAAGAATATTTGAAGTTTCACCGTATAAAGACAAAGCAATTAAGCCATTTGGTAAAATATCCTGACTTACAACAATGGCTTGGACTGTAACTTGTTTTCCAATGTGGTCTTTCACTTGATCCACATTAGAAAGATCAACGGAATCTGTGGGAGCAGTAGTCACTTCACTCTTGAGTTCTTTTGTAGATGGAACTGCAGGAGCAGATTCATCTACTTTAGGTATATCTGGAACAATTTCTACAGGCTTTACTGTTTCATGACCAACAATACGAATATCATGAATTGTTTCTGGTTGTACTTGAAGTAATTCTTTATGCTCTTGCACAATACCTTTAATGTACACAATGTCATTTTCTTTCATTTCCATGGCAACTTGACTATTTTGGAAAATGCGATTAAAAAGCATGACACCCATTTTATGGTTTTCTTCATCTTTTAAAATAAGCTTAATGCCAGGTTGTAAGTGAATTTTATTGAGAATAGTTCCTGTGATAATAACTACTTGATTAATATCATCTTTATTCACTTCACTTAATTTTTTTTCTGTAATCTTTCTTTCAACAATTTTTGTATTTTTTATGCCTAAAGGATGCACTTGCACTTTATCACGATAGAAATTCACTTTTGCAGTAACTTGTAATCGTTTTCCTGGCATAATTTTTTCTAAAAATGAAAGATCCTCTTGAAATTCATTATTCCAAAACACAATTTCCACAGAACCTGTTTCATCTCTAAAAAAACCTTTACGTCCACCATTAAAATCTCGTAAACTAACAACATTGCCATCTAACTTAACAATAGCATTTTGTGCTTGTTTTCCCACTTCTGAAATAGTCATGGCTTGAACTGGTGTCTCTGTTGTTGTAGGTTCATCTTTAAATTCAATATCTGATGCATTTTTCAAAGAAAGCTGAATTTGATTTCGATGCTCTCCCACTGTAACTTTAGCAACAATGGCTGCACCAACCTTGAAACTAGCTTGTGCTTTCAAAGCATCTGCTACATCATTCCAAAAAACCATACTAGCACTTGTTGTATCATCTTTTATCACAAGTGTATGAGGAGCTCGAGAACCTTCGCGAGGTTCAAGAATGTTCACAATTTTGCCTTTAATTTGAACATTTTTATCTACATATTCTTCCCCAAGGTCTTCAAGTTCTATTGGCTCTGCAGGAGCTTTTGTAAGTTTATATTGTTTAATAGTTTGTAATGTAATGGAAATATTCGTGCCTCGCACGCGCAACTGTCCATCCATCTCTACTAAATCCCCAACACAAGGCAATAGATCTTCTTTAATAAGCTCTTCTACTACTTTTTTATATGCAGTTACTCTAATATCTCCTGTATCATCGCTTACATTAAAAGTAACATAGGAAGGACGTTTTACATTGGTAAACTCATCATAAGTTACTCTTGCATCTCGGGTCACAACACCACTAATGCGAACATAAGCAAAATTCATGGTTTCAGTGATGCTATTAATTTTAATGGGAGTGAGTTCTTGATTGCGAGCCCATAAATATAAAAAGAATAGACCAAAAATGGCCAATGCAAGGGAAAAAAACTTGAAAAATTTCAACGAAGCACGTTTGGGAAGATATGTTCCACAACGAGGACATCTTTCATAAACACCAGTAAAATGACCACAAGCAGGACATACTATTTCATCAACTTGATGTTTTTTTTCAACGGGTGTTGCATCGTTTTTAACAGATTCCATAAAAATTTTTTACTCCTCTATAGGACTCAAGAGTCGTGAATTTTTTATATTGACTCTTGACAATAAAAGAAAATAATTATATATTCTTTTTTGAAAAAGCTCAAAAAAACTATCCTGCAATTGCAAGAAATAATTGCTTGAATATTATTATAACATATTGATTTTATTTGTAAAGTGAAACTTTAATATTTGTAAAGTGAAACTTTAATATTTAAATTTGAGGTTACAACGTTTCATTATGAATGAAGAAAAAGTAGAAAAAATGGAAGAAGAAAAAGTAAAAACTGAACAAAAAATAGATGAACAAGAAACAGTGGAACAAAAAATAGATGAAATAGAATCCAAAGAAGAAATAAAAGAAACAGAAATTATATCAGAAGGAGAAAATTTTACATTTACTACAGAAATCAATAAATTGCTAGAAATTTTCATCCATTCTTTATATACACAAAAAGAAATTTTCCTTCGAGAACTCATTTCAAACGCTGCTGATGCATTGGACAAAGTCCGTTATAAAATGCTAACAGACAAAACTCTTCGCGACCAAGACTTACCTTTAGAAATGACATTGTCTGTAAATAAAGATAAACATTGCATCATTCTATCAGACAATGGAATTGGAATGACAAGACAAGAACTCATTGAAAATTTAGGCACTATTGCTCATTCTGGTTCTTCCGCATTTATTAGCAAATTAGCAGAATCAAAAGAAAGCCAAACAGATCTACAACTCATTGGTCAATTTGGAGTTGGTTTTTATTCTGTATTTATGGTTGCTCAAAAAGTAGAAGTTTGCACACTTTCAGCATTGGCAGACAGCAAAGCATATATGTGGACATCTACAGGGAAAGGCGAATATAGCATTGCTGAAATCAAAAAAGAACAACGTGGTACAGAAATTAGAATTTATCTCAATGACAATGAATTTGAATTTTTAGAAACCTATCGCCTAGAAAATATTGTCAAAAAATACTCTGACTTTATTTCCTATCCTATTATCTTAAAAGATGAAAAAAACGCTACTAGACAAATCAATCAACTTTCAGCAATTTGGCGAAAATCACCTTCTGAAGTCACACAAGAACAATACGATGAATACTATAAGTATCTAACACACTCTCCTGAAACACCACTTGCTCACATTCATATGTCTTATGACGCTCCCATTCAATTTAGTAGCATCCTATACATTCCCAGAACACTACCTTGGGACATGAAATACCAAATTCCAGAAAAATGGCGTGGCATCCATCTTTATGCACGTAGAGTATTCATTCAATCAGATTGCGAAAATTTACTGCCCAAACACCTACAATTTGTACGAGGCGTAGTAGACTCCGATGACATTCCACTAAATATTTCACGAGAAACACTACAAGAAAACAAAATCATTTCAAAAATTCGCAAAAACTTAGTCAGAAAAATTTTAGACACCCTAAGTAAGATGGCAGAAGAAAAACCAGAAGATTATAAAACATTCTGGAATACTTTTGGCGTATACCTCAAAGATGGCTATCGTTTAGATTACGAAAACAAAGATAAAACTGCCCTTTTATTCAGATTCACATCTTCCAAGTCAGAGGAACTCACTTCATTAGAAGATTACGTATCTAGAATGAAAGAAGGACAAAAAGATATCTATTATATCTCGGGCGAAGATAGAAATGCAATTGAAACAAGCCCTCACTTGGAAGTTTTCCATAAAAAAGACATCGAAGTCCTTTATCTCACAGACACTATTGACGACTTTTTAATGTCAGACATGAACGAATTTCAAGGAAAACCCTTTGTTGCTATCGACCGCGAAGACGTATCTTTAGACGACATCAAAACAGAGGAAACAGACAAAACAGAAGAGGAAAAACAAGACGAAGAAGAAGACACATTAGAAATCTCTGAAAAAAATTGGGAAGATTTTAGAAATTTTTTCCAAGAAACTCTTAAAGATCGAGTTACAGAAGTCAAATTTTCCCAAAGACTTATTGATAGTCCTAGTTGCCTAGTATCTGGTAAAAATGATCCCAATGTCGGAATGCAAAAACTATTTAAGCTCATGCAAGCTGATTACCAAATGGCAAAAAGAACTATGGAAATCAATAAAAAGCATCCCCTTATCAGACGCATGGCAAAAATCTACGCTGACAATCCCAGAGACAATATCCTTACTATTTGCTGCCATCAATTACTCGATAATCTTCTTATTTTAGAAGGCTCACCACTCGACGCTAGAGGCATGGTACCTCGTATCCAAGAACTCATGAATAGAATATGCTAATCATCCTTTCTCTATTCTCTTAGGATCATTGCCTGCGTAGCTAGTGGTAAAAAAAGAAGTAGCTATGAAACATAGCTACTTCTTTTTTGTCTAGATATTATTTATTAAAAAAAATTGACGAGAATTTTCTACATATAAAGAAAACTCTCACGTTAAAACTATGTTACCAATACCTAGCATCTATTTTGTAAGAAGTTGTTGAATAGTCTTTGCTGTATTTTCTGGTGTAAGCCCTTGAATTTGGTAGAGAGCATCGGGTAGACCCGAGCTTTGATATCGTGTGACTCCCAATTTAGCAAACGGAACAAATAGAGATTCTTCTGCCATGGCATTGGCAACTATGCTTCCTAATCCTGTTTGTATGTGGTGGTCTTCTATAGTAACAATAGGTCCATAACTTGCGGCTTTTCTCAGTGCGTCTCTGTCTAGAGGTAGAACAGATGCCATATTAAGCACACCAACTTCAATATTTTTTTGCAATAGAAGTTCACGTGCTTGTAGTGCTACATGAACCATAGGTCCAATAGCAATGATAGTAGCGTCTTTTCCACAACGAATCCAGTCTGCTTTTCCAGGGATGTATTCAAAATCAGAGCCGTAAAAAATCTTTCCTTGTTCATCTAAAATAATGGGAGTGCGAGAACGTCCAATGGCAACAAAATCGCATCCTGAAAGAGTAGCAATTTTTCGTATCATGCGATCTGTTTGATTGGCATCTGCTGGAACACCAATTCGTATTCCAAATGTATTGGATACAAGACCAATATAGTCAATGGCTTGGTGGGTAGGTCCATCTTCCCCAACATTCAATCCAACGTGCGTGCATACAACTTTAACATTGGCATTGTTCATGGTATTTAAACGAAGTTGATTATACGTTTCTCCCGCACCAAAAACTCCGAATGTGGAAAAGAAAACTGCCACTCCTTCTGTAGATAAACGTCCTGCCATCGTAGCTGCATGATGTTCTTGGATTCCGCATTCTATAAAATTTTGTGGCAATTTGTTTGCCAGCATGTCCATTTTTACTGAGGAAATTACATCGCACGTGATTCCAAAAATTTTTGGTATATTGCTTTGATTGGCTGTTGCTAAATCATAGAGTGCATTGCCATATGCTGCTCTGTTTTCTGTTTTATCATCTGCAGGATAGAGGCGAGGAGTTCCAGTTTGGATCTTAGGATAAGGCTTTGTAATATGTTTATACAATAGAGATTCTTGAAAATTTTTTCGTTCATTTAGCCAATAATCAACGTCGATTGCTACATTTAATTCTTGCATAGCTTGCACTGCTTGGTCGCGAGTCAATGGTTTACCATGGTATTCATGTTTATTTTCCATAAAGGAAATGCCATTCCCCATAACAGTTCTAGCAAAAATCAATGTAGGCATATCTTTTTTTTCTGTGCGTGAGTGATATGCATCTGCCATTGCTTTGTATAATGCACCAAGATCTTTGCCATCAACCTCAAGTACGTTCCAACCATCAGCCTTATATTCTTCGATAATGTTTTGTGGCATGATTTCATGGATAGATCCACCAATCTGTAGTTCATTGTAATCTAACACACCAATAAGGTTATTCAAATGTTCTTTTACTGCAAAACGTCTTGCTTCTGAAATTTGCCCTTTTTGATGTTCACCATCACCCATAAATACAAACGTACGATGAGGAAGATTTTGTTTTTTGCCAGCAAAAGCACTTGCTGTGCCAACGGAAAGACCTTGTCCTAAATTTCCTGTGCCCCATTCTATTCCTGGCACATCTACTTCCACGTGTCCTGCATATCGAGAACCAGCTCGCCTTAATTGTAAAATAACATCACGAATGGGAAAGTACCCTTTACCAGCTAAAATGGAATATACAGCTGGTGCAACATGACCATGGCTAACAATGATTCGATCTCGTTCCACATTATCTGGTGCTTGATTAGCAATGCCTGCGTATGCTGCTAACAATAAAGGGATAGTAGAAAGTGAACCACCAGGATGCCCACTTTTCGCTACTGTTGTTGCTAGAATAGTATAGCCTGAACATAGTCTACGCCATTCATCTAATGCTAAAATTTGCTCATTAGTAAGGGTTGGTTGTTCAAATTTTTCTGAAATAGGTAAATTTATTTGCATATTCTATCCTTTTTTTGGTACAATAAAATAATTATATAATGAAAAAAAATATATTTTTTTAACAGAAAATAAAATCATCTGTTTTTTACATCTATATAAGAACAAAAAAATGAAAAAAACAATCCAAGAAATTAGTATTATTGCTTGCATTGCTTGTTTATTAGGAATATTTTCAGGCATTCTTTTTAAAATGGTCATTCCTTATTTGCCAGGAAGCATTCCTCAAAATAATTATACTGAAAAGCAATAAAAAAACAATTTAAAATAAACGAAAAAACAAACAATTATACAAAGGAGCTTTGTATGTTCGCAACCGAATCTCTTTGGTCGATTTTCAACATTATTCCTGAACTTCTAGGTGGTGCTATCATGATGGGAATTGGGACTCTATGGGGTCGATGGAAATCGATTCAAGTGTGGCGTACTAAAAAATTTGAAGATAGAGTTGTTTTAGGGCTGAATACTCTTCACCGAGAAGGCGACAAACAAAAACTTTTACTTCGTACAATTTTTGAAACTGACTTATATGAACTTTTACAAGATAAAACTATGGTGAAGATTGTAAAAAAAGCCATCAAAGCATCAACAGAAGATAATCCTCTTCTTATTTTCCCAGAAGATGAAGCTTGGTATGTTCTGAATGCAACTTTAAATCAAATTATCAGTCACTTTACCCAAGGTACATTGAAAAAAGACATGGGCATTCCTGTTACTTCTCAATTGTATACTTTCTGTTTCACATTTGAAAAAGAAGGTGGCATCAGAATGCAAAAAGTTCGTGTTCTTCTTATTCAAAAGAATTTACTTAAAAATTTCCCAGACAATCATGATATTGTTTTAGAGCAAGAAAAACATACTACACGTCTACAAACACTTCGTACATTAAAACAACAACTCACAGAAAATCCACATTGTTTCATGGACGTAGAAATCTGTCAATAAAACAAACAATCTCAACATTTGGAGTTTTCCGAAATGTTTCACAAACATCCACTCATTGGTAAAACAATTGCTGATGATTATAAAATTCTATCTATACTCGGAAGAGGTGGAATGGGTACTGTTTTCGTTGCTGAACAAATTTCAATGAATCGCCAAGTAGCATTAAAACTCATGCCAACATTTGACTTGTCTTCCGAAGAAGCTCAAAGATTTGAAGCGGAAATCGCTGCAATGGCCAATATATGCCATCCTAATATTGTTGCCATTCATCAACGTGGTAAATTCGATGATTCTTCTAGCCCAACGCTATATTATAGTATGGAACTATTAGAAGGAGGCTCCCTCAAACAATACCTCCATGATTATGGAAAACTCCCACCTAATGTTGCGATTCGTCATGTTAAACAAATTGCAGATGCCCTTGCTTATTTACATGAATCGGGCTGGATTCATCGCGATATCAAACCAGACAATTTATTATTTAATCGCAATTATCGCAGTTTAAAAATTGCAGATTTTGGTATTGCACGATTAGAAAAAAGCGTACATATTACACAATCGCAATCTATGGTTGGCACGTTTTTATATTCTTCCCCAGAACAAATGAAATGGTACGAAAAAGATCGTGACCCTGATTATGATATTGATGGACGCACAGATCAATATTCTTTAGGTATTGTTTTTTATGAAATGATCACAGGAAAATTACCTTTTGAGGCTACGAACCTTATTGAAATGGTCAAAACAATAGACAAACCACCTATTCCCATTTCTAAATATATCTCTAATATCCCGAATAGTTTAGAGTGGTTATTGAATAGAATGATGGAAAAAAAACGTGACAATCGATTTGCTACAGATGATGAACTTCTAGAAGCGATTGCGAATGTAGAAATTGAAATGGCAACAACAAATTCATCACGTATATATGCAGTGAAAGCTGATGACGATTCAAAACCAGCTACTAATCGAAATCTTTTATTTGATGAAGAAAAACTCCGCATATCAAATATGCCAACGATACATACAGATATTCAAGCTCTCACTAAAAAAACATATATGAGAATGTTTATTGTTTTTTCAGTTGTATTTGTAACAGTGTTTCTTATATCAATTTTATTTTTTAAATCAAAGAACAAACCAGTGCAACAACCCAAACCACCTGTAACTGTTCCTAAAATAAACAATAATGCACAAATTCAAGTCAATATTAATATTGTGCCTACTTTTGATCCTGATTTATCCAGTAAAAATCCATCTCATTATCAATTACTTTTTATTTCTCAAACAGACAATCAAACATATCAATCTCCAAAAACACTTCGACCTGATACATATAAAATTGTCATTATTTTAGAAGGCTATACTTCACCACAAAATAGTAAATATGTTCACATCCCAGCACAAAAAGCATACATGATTCCTATTCATTTTACAGCCATTGCTAGGAAAATTTCATCTACCATTCAAAATATAGGAGGAAGTCCAGAAATGCCTCTCTATTATAAGATTGGTGATACTGTTATTGATAGTGATAATATTCAAATCAAACCTGGAAAATATAAATTGCATGCCACATTTTCTCAATATCAAGAAATCAACCAAGAAATTATGATTGAACCCTCTACGAAACCCTATCAATATCAAACATATTTACGACCTTGGGAAAATATGCCATTGCATTTTTCTATACCAACATATGATTTTGAAAAAAGTGATAACCTAGAAATCCATATAGATGATCAAGTAGTGTCTAAAGAACTCATTGAATATGTTGTGCAAGATCAAATGATTCATATCAAAGTTAAATATCCCAATGATGCTAAAAATTTAACGGTTTATTGGGGATGCTATACAAATCATAGTCCCATTTCTCAATATTATCTACTTAGTACACTTCCCAATATTGATGGCGAGAAATTTTATCAACATTTACAAGAACTTGCTTCAGATAAACTTCGAAGTGCAATCAAACATTTTTGGTCAGAGTATGAAGAACAACGTAAACAAAGTCCAGAAAATTTTAGCAAGCACTTGGGAGGCATTAACCAAAAATTTCAAATAAAGATATATGAATATTTAAAAGCACAAACAATACAAAAAGATTATCAAAATATGGACACAGAATTTTGGAAAATTCGACAACTCTATAACCCTCAGGAAGATGCAGATCGAAAAGATTTCCAAAAAAATATACAAGCTACGCAATACTATACACCTGAAGAAAAAATTAAACATTGGCGACATTGGAAAGATAAAAATAAAAATAATATTTATCAATACCAAGCCCAAGAAATTTTAGAATACATCAAACAAGTCCAGTCCTATCAAGAACAATTTCTAAATGTAATCAAAGACTGTATTTACAGTATTTCAGAACAACGAACCATACAAAGACAAGAAGCAAATCTAAAAAAAGAAAAATATTTTCATCCTAACGACATACAACAAACACATGAAATGATCCGTCAAAAAATAAAAGAACTCAAATGTGGAAAATCACTGGAAGAAAAAATATTCTAATACTATGATGAACAAAAAAATATTCTAAATATCGTGCTTAAGATTTCTAAAGCAAAAAAAATTGATGAATGGAATTTTATGAATATATTCCATTCATCAATTTTTTTCTAATAAATAGAAATTATCTTACATTTCATGCAATCTTTCATTAAGATATGCACTAATATTGTGTGCTAAGGATATTGCACTACATATTAAGATATTGTGCTATAAGTTTTTGTTGGCATTTGGGACAACGAATAGCTCGCCCCACTATGTTTTGAGAAATTTGAAGTCTTTGTTTGCAACTAGAACAGCGAAAATGAAAAATTTGTGCTTCTTTATTGGAACCTTTCCAAAGATGGATAACTTCAATGTGATTTTCTTGCTCTTCCCTTCGTTTTTTTAGGAGATCATTTGCAATTTTTTCAAGATATGGATAGATCGTTGTATATACTTTATGAGCATACTCCACTTGTTCTTGCCATTTTTTCTGTTCGATCTCTGATGTCAAATTAGCAGGAATTTTGCATTTGTATTCTCTAAGTAATTCTTCGTGGTGTTCTATAATAATATCTTCTAATTTTGCTCTTGATTCTTCAGCAGTAGGGCGAAATTCAGGGTCTTGGTCCATCATTTGAAAAATGAGTTCTCCAAGATCATTGTGTAGAGGCGTTCTTTTTAAGATTTCAACGATGTGAGGGCGTTTCCCTAACACAATTTTTCCCATAACTTCAGCAATATTTTTCCCTTTAACTGGTGGCTTACTAGTGAGCATAGCATAAGCTACTGAACCTAGTTGGCATATATCGCATTGACATGTTAATATTTTAGTAGGTGAAAATTGTTCTGGTGCTGCGTAGTAAATAGAACCTGCAAATTCCCCCTTAAGAGCAATTTCTTCTGCACTCATAGGACGATATTTTTGTTTCAATCCTTCAGCACGAAGTTTTTCCTGAGTTGTTAGATCTTCTACTTCAGAAATGAGTCTGTTAACTTGGGTAGAAATTTTTTCAAATTCTACTAATGTTTTTTTAAAATCATTGGGCTCCCATGAAAGTTGTTTAAGTTTTTCATGAAATTTTTTAATTCTTGCTTCTGTCTGCTCTTTTTTGTTGCAAATGATCATGAATTCCTTATCCACTAAACGCAATAACCTTCGTCGTTCTTCATTCAATTTAGCAGTAGCTTTTTCTACAGTAATGGCAAGTCCAAAATCAGAAAGTTTAGGAAGACCATCAGATGTCATTAGAATATTTTGTGGTTTGATATCTCTATGAATAATACCCTTAATTTTAAGTTGTTCCAACGTCAAAATCATAGAATATAAAATAAAGATAGCAATATTACAAGGAAGACGATGTCTGGGAAACCTCTGGCAAAATTGTTCTATATTTCCCCATGATGCGTATTCCATCATAATATAATATCCAATGCGTTCTTCTTCATGATCAGTAGTTTCAGAAGATGCTAAAAAACTTCCTTGTTGTACCATTCCAATAATATGTTTGTTAATATTGGGATTCTGAGAAAGTTCTGATAACAACCTAGATTCATAAATTAATGCTTCTTCACGACCTTCAAAAGCAACTTTAATCACAAATTCTGTGCCTTTAGGAACAGTTGCATATACACATTCTTTTCCATCAAATCCAGGTCGCACGCACAAGTACTGACCAAAATAATTTCGAGCCCATATATTTTCTGGTCGTAAAAAAATAATCGTTTCTTCTTTTGTAGTAAGTTTTAGAACTGCAGCCATACCACCGTGATCAAATCGACTAATATCATAGTCGCCTTGAAAAAATTCTTTGACACTAGAAACACCAATTTTTTTTCTCTCATAGTCTTGCAATTCTAATAAATTAATTCGAAAGCATAAATTTTTTAAATCATGTCGACTTGTTTTTTTTAATTCAAAGTGTTTTTCTTGCTCCCAATCATGTTCTTTTACAAGTTTAAACCATGCTCTTGTTTGACAAGGATTTTGAAAATTTACAATGAGATCTAAATATTCTTGCACAGGTGCTTTGAAAGCTAGATTGTATTCATCAGACTCTACACTTGTTTTGCATTCTCCATTTTCCCCGATAAAAACTGTAGAATGTTCTGCATAATTAATATTTTCCTTATCTTCTAGTGCTTCTTTTTTTTGATCATCTTCTTGTAAGGCTTGATCATCTTCTTGTAAGGCGTTGTCACCTTCTTGTAAGGCGTTATCATCTTCTTGTAAGGCGTTGTCACCTTCTTGCAAGGCGTTGTCACCTTCTTGTAAGGCGTTGTCACCTTCTTGTAAGGCGTTGTCATCTTCTTGCAAGGCGTTGTCACCTTCTTGTAAAAACTGGTCTTCATCTTGTAAAGGCTGGTCTTCATCTTGTAATTGAATGACACCTTCATTATCAGAAGTTATATTTTTAGAAATACCCATTAATGTGTCGATAGCAGAGCAAAGAGCATCTTCTTTTTTAGGTCCTTCATCATCTTCCATAATTTTTGGCAATTCAGATTCATCTATAGATTGTACTCGTGTTATTACACGAGTATTAAAAGTACTTTTTTGTGGAAGTTTTGCTAATGCACTTTGGATAAGATCCTCAAAATAATGAAAATAGCGCAAAGTTTTAGCCAATTCTAAATCAATGACAATATCGGAACTATCTGGAAGAGCCGAATCTTTCCATACCCAACATTCTCGTTTTAAAACAGTTCGAAGATACTCTGTAACAGATTCTTTATATTCATTGGGAATCGTAATATTTAACGAACTTAAAATCTTTCCTTTTTTCTTAATAGGACGTACTTCTGTTGCAAGAAGAAGACGTTTTTGTATGCTTTCAGGAATTTCATCGGGAATAGATTCATAATCTGGCAACAAGTCATTTGGTTCGTCCATAATTTCAACATCCGTCATAGAATCTTCCATAGATTGAAGCAATTCTTCATCAGTAATTTTATCTTCTAGTTGTTTATCTTCATCTTCTTGTTCGTATTCTTCTTGTTGTTCTTCTTGGTCAAGATCTGGCTGTTGTTCATTTAACGAATCTTTAGAAAGTTCTGGAATAATTTCTTGGTTCATTTCTAAAGCTTCTCTTTGTTGAATCACAAGCATACTAGTAGCGGGATAGTTAGTAGTCTTCTGTTGTTGAGAAGGTAAAATTTTATCTCTATATTGTAAAGAAAAAATAATGCTTTCTTGTGTATTAGGGTCATGTAAGTGAGTATCGTGGAGTAATCGATACTGTACTTTTCGTAAATCTTGTATCAATTCTAAAGGATTGTTGTATCGATCATCTGGTTTTTTTGCAAGACAATTATCTAAGACTGTTTTAATTTCAATAGGTAAATCGGGAATAGGAGGATATGGTTCTTTTTTGTGTTTTTGAATGATCTCTTTCATTTTACCACCAAAAGGAACACGACCAGTTAAAATTTTATAATAAAGAATTCCTAAAGAATAAATGTCTGTGCGAATATCTACTTTACTCTCACTAAATTGTTCTGGAGCAATATAATAGGGAACTGAAGGAGGCACAAAAAAGTCAACAAGTTTAATGTTATATTCTTCATCTAATATAATATTGTGTGGTTTTATATTTTTATGGCGAATTCGATAATTATATGCAACTTGAATACCAAGAGCAACGTCAATCATAAGTTGAGTAGCGTCTAAAGAACGCATAGCACCGAATTTTAAATGTTCATGAAGACTTATACCATTTACCCATTCTCGAATAATATAAGAAAATGGTTCATAATTTGCTTTAAAAATACGACCACAATAAGGATGAAGTATTTTCTGCATTTCTTTCACTTCTAGCATTAATCTTTTCATGAAACGTTCATTTGTAGCGATAATGCCTTTAAATTGTTTTAATGCAACGACACCATATTCATCATGATTAATTAAATATAAATTACCTACTTGGCTTTGTCCAATATGTCGTTTTACTTGGACACCTTTTAAGCTTTTTTCTATGAATAGAATGTCTTTTTCCCCAATTTCCTTATTCATAATAGCTACCCTAATCGCTTAGATGTTGAAATTATATTTTTTTATCACATTATTTTCAATTTTATACTATTTTTTAATAAAACTCAATAGAAAAAACAATGCTTAGATGTATAAAATTTGACAGTATGTATTTTCATGGTAAAATAGTTATATATATGTTGACCAAAACTCATTTCTTCAAAAAAATACAATTTTGCAAAATTTAGCTAAATTTTGCAATATCTAAGAGTGTGTAATATGAATCATAATGGTCCGTTTGATATAGATTCTTTTATTGGCAAAACATTTGGAAAATTTAAAATTGTTTCCTTTGTAAAAAAAGAACCATACATATTAATTTTTCAAGGCATTCATGAAGCTTTAGATCGCCCTGCTTCTATAAAACTTTTATTACCTCCTTATGAAACAGATGGATTACAAGAAAATTTTCATAGTATTTCAGCACTGGAGCATGAAAACTTAATTACCCTCTATAATTTTGGATTTGAAGAACAATTTAAAATTCCATATGTAGTAGAACAGTGGATCGACGGGGATTCTTTGGCCTCTATGTTAGAGAATAATCGTTCTTTTTCTTTAAAAGAATCCATGACAATTTTGAAAAGCATTGTGGAAGTTATTGCTTTAGGACATGAAAATAACATTATTCATGGTGGAATAACCCCAAGTTGTATTTGTATAGATCACTCGGGGAAATCTTATCTTCGTGGTTTTGGAATACGAATCAGCCATGGTGATGAATTAGACCAAACATCTTGTTCATATTTAGCTCCTGAACAGTATCATACTAATATACTACAAAAAGAAACAGATGTTTACCAAATAGGTGCAATATTATTTCGCTTACTATATGAAAAAGAATATAAAACAGAACATACAGCAAAAACGAGAAGAACATATGCAAATCCCTATTCTAAAGGTAATAAACGCACAAATAGTTTTCGTATGGCAAAACAAGAACGAAAAATTGAAATTCCAGAACAAATATTAAACTCTCCCAAAAAATTTCCCACTTCTATTGTTAATTTTCTCAGTGGAATGTTAGCCCCAGAATATCAAAAACGATTTATGGATGCTTCTGAAGTTTTAAAAGAGATGGAGCAAATTACTTTATATGCTTCTCTATTGCTTTGTCCACAATGTGGAAAAAACAACATTGCTAGTCAGACATTTCAATGTCAAAAATGTCGTGTAGAAAATCTATGTTTTGAACATTTTATACCAGAAAAAAATTGTTGTATTCGTTGTTCTAATGAGAATTCTCAGTATTCAGATTTATATCAACCCACAATAGTAGATGCTGATTGGCAACGTCTCATTAATACCCTACTAAACGTTGCCTATACAGGTCGCCTTGGTATTTTAGAGATTGGTAAAAAAGAAAAACGCCTAGAAATTATTTTATCTGAAGCAGGCGTTTCATTATACTCCAATTATATTTGCACAAATAGAGCAGAAGAAATCAACAGAATAGAGGAGACGGAAAGAGCAGAAGCAATTTTTCGTATGTATTTAGTAGATCTTTTAAGTATTCCAATATGTGATTTTGAATTTTTAGACAATAGAAGTCAAGAAAATATAGGAAATGATTTTGAACAACGAGCCCAGATTATAAAACATCCAAGCGTTTTTTTAATGAATTTTGCCAATACATTGCAAATTCTTCGCATCATGATCTCCTCAGGCGGCATTTCTTTTCAAGGGAAAAAAGAACAGATCGGTCTATATTTTCTAAAAAATAAAGTTTTATTATTTTCTATCAACAATCAAAAACAAGAAATCACACGCTTAATCAATAACTATAAAAATGCCCTACAACTATTTTCAAACATTTCAAAACCTTCCTATTCATTTATTCAATATCGCCATTGGCTATCTTTACCTGAACTAGATGTACAATTGCCTTTTGAGTATGAAAGTTTTTTAGAAATTATCTTCCAAATGCACGATTGGAGCGTTTGGACAAAATTTTTACCAGATATCAATTCAATTGTAAAAATAGACTCTCACACAGGAAAATTTCTAGAAGGTGGTAATGATCCTTACAAAATTGTTTCCTTTTTGGGGAAACAATTAATGCAATCATTGTCAACACCAGACCTTATTCAAACTACGAATTGGGCTTCTCTCCCTTGTCATTTTTTAATCATTAGCATCATTCGTGAAAAAATTCTAGAAATTGCATTATATCTACAAGAACTCGCCACAAAAAACTTAAAAAAATGGAATAGTAAAAACATAGAAACCGTATTATTAACTACACACAACCTAGTTCCAGAAGATCCTCAGATTTGTAAAACTGTCGCCATATTTTACGAACAAAAACAAAATTATGAAGTAGCCTCTCAATTTTATATAAAACTAGGAAACATCTATCAGCAAATGGGACAATGTGGCTATACAATGGTATATTTTGAAAAAGCATTAGAACTTTTTGATGCTGACTTAGATATAAGCATGCAATTGATTGAACTCTATGTTCAAGCACAATCATATGAAAAAGCAAAAACATTAGGATTAAAATTCTTTCAAAAAATTTTAATCCATCCTAAAAAAAATGAACAATACATTGAACGAATTTGTTTATTATTATTAAAATTAGACAGAAGTTTAATAGAATGTTCTAAAGCCTTAGTCCTAATATATGAAAAACGTAAAGACTTTAAATCTGCGATTAAACAATGCGAAGAATCATTAAAAATTTACGAACGCATGAACGATGTTCAAGCCAAAGCAGAAATCATGGCACATATATTGTATTTAGATAAAAACCGCACAGACATCTTAAAACAACTGAATTTATTAGGATATGAAAAAGCATCTGATGTAATCAATTTTAAAAAACGAAAAAAAATATTCTTTCGACTACTTTTTACATTGATTTTATGTATCACAATTTTTATATATGAAACTTCCATTGGACGACTTATGTATAAATACATGAATCAAACAAACAAAGACAATATAAAAAAAATATATAAAAAAATGTATCACGTCGCAGAAGGAATCCATTCTCCGTTTTTATGGAATAAAGTAAACCAATATTTCAAACAATTAAAATCAAAACAAATCAAATTTGATCAAGAACAATACGAATTATTTGAAAAAATTATCTGGGATGCTTACATAGAAGAAGTAAAATTTTTAGAATTACAACATAACTATCCAGCAGCCTATAAACTATCAAAAGAAGCAAAATCTGTATTTCAAAATTTACAATACCAAGAAACCTTAACAGTACATTTACAAAAATACCAACAGAAAATCAATGCAACAGAAAAAAAAGCAAAAATTATCATACAAAAAATAAAACAATATACTAAATTAGAACAATATGAAGAAGCAGTGGATGAGGCTTATAAATTTGCCAAAAATTCTATGTATAAACATACAAAAGGATATAGTAAACTTAGAATTCCTTTAGTAATTGAAACAAAACCTAGCAACGAAACTTGCTCCATAGGTCCTAAAATAATACAAAAAACACCCACTGTATACTACTATTCTTTACAGAAACAATCTTTACAAAATATATTACAAAAAATTCGAATTCATTCTCCTGAAAAAAAAGAATTTCTTCTGGAAACTATTAAAACAAAAAATAACAATATCTGGAAAGTTTGTATTATCGTACCATAAATTATAAAAATATATACCAAGTGTGGCAATTTTTATATATCAAAAGGAGTTTTCAAGCAATCATCATAAAAAAATATATACCACAAAAGTATGGCAATTTTTATACATAATAAGGAGTTTGTGAGCAAATATCATAAAAAATATACGTTTTAATGGGTAAACTATAGATTTGCTTGACATATTGCCAATATTGCAACATGTCTGAGGAGGGTTGTTGACATACATAGAACAATGCAGTGATTGTATTGTGATCATTATACAAAAGATCCAAAACATACTCTTGATTCCTTTGATTCCATTGAAAATACAAAGGAACATTATGTTGTTTTGGATTACATTGTACAAGATTTTTCCAAAATATAGATTGCAGAGTAGTATACATGATTTGAAAAGCTTGTTGACTTTTTTCTGGTATGAGATAGTGTTCCTGTGTATATATATGAAATTTTTCTTCTAGCGTAGAATTCGAAATAGGAAAAGGTATATATACAAATTGAGATAAAAGACTTTGACAAAGAGACAATACAGAAGAATCCACCATTTCCACTATTTGTTCTCTATATACTCTTTGTTTTTGTTGTTGCATCCATAAAGACCGTTCTTGCATAATCTCTAAAGTCATTGACAATTTCTGCATACCTTGTTGCTTGGGAATCGCTATTTTATCTAAAACATGCACAGTATGATAAGGATTATCTGCAAGATAGGGTTTCAAAAGTTGAAATAAACCTTTTGTTTTATTTTCTGCAATCGTTGGAATAAAAAGATGGTCTTTAGCACGAGTAGTAGCAACATATAAAAGACGAATCGTTTCTGTGCGAGCTTTTTCTTTTTCTAATTCTTTTATAGAATCCAACTTAGGAATATCAAATGGAGTTCCTGAACATTGAAAAGCCAGTTCTCTCTTATTGGCATCATAATACAATTGTGGCTTTAGAGAACTAGTGGAAACGGGATCTGCAACAAGATCACCTAAAAAAATGCACGGGTATTCTAGTCCTTTTGACTTATGAATCGACAAAATGCTAATTTTCTGTTGGTCATCAAAAGTTAGCATTGTTTCTTCTTCATTTTCCTGTTCCAATGTCATTGTTTCTAGCCACTCAATAAACGTATGTATATTTTCATTTTGCTTATGGCTATTTTGATATGCTTTTTCTTGTATCTTTTTTAAATTTAAAAGACGTTGTTGGCCTCGTGGCATATTTTGAAACGTAAAGGGCAACCCTGTTTTTGTATAAATTTCATCCAAAAGTTGTGCTAACGTATATGTATGAACTTTTTTATGCAATTCATATAAAATTTGAAAAATTTTTGCAATATACGAACCACCATCTTCTATTTTAACACGATAATCTAACGTATGGTTGATAAATTTATAATGAAAAATATCTTGGTCAGATACTGTAAAAATAGGAGAACGCAAAGTGGCAATCACAGGAATTGGATTAAATGGTTGTTCTAAAGCTTGCAAAAGATTAGACAAACTTTTAATTTCTAAACAACTATAATACGATTTACTCCCAATCACTTGATAAGGAATATTATATTGTGCCAATGTTTGTTCAAAAATATCAATATAAGAAAAACGATATAGTAAAATCGCGATATCTTTATATTGAATAGATTGTTCTGTAGATGCTATCTTCCACTGTTCTTGAAAAATATTTTGTATAGTTTGTGCAATAATATTTGCTTCTTGTTGTATAACTTGTTTTGTATTTAAATCTTCTTCTCTATCTTGTTTTTTTTCATCCCATGATTTACTTTTCTCTGCTACTTTTTGAGAATTTCCTTCTTCTCTTTCTATACCATCCTCTTGCTCACCACTATCGCTTACCTCTTGTTCTAAACAAGAAAATTCACATCCTTCTTTCAGATATTCCGCATTGTTCTCCTGTTCAGGTAAATTATATGTTAATAAATGAACATTCGACATAGTACTCTGTTTATGTGCAAACAAAGGAATATATTCTGGTTGGTACTTATATTCATTGTCAGGTGGTACAATAAGTTTTTGAAAAATATGGTTTATCCAATCAATAATATTTGATTGCGAACGAAAATTTTTTGTAATGGTAAGATAATGATTTGAGCCAAGATGTTGTTTCACAGTTTCGTAAATTTCAATATCAGCTTTACGAAATCGATAAATAGATTGTTTTGGATCTCCTACGATAAAAAGCTTTCCATTTTTAATGGAAACTTCTTTCCAAGAATCTGCTTTCGGGAACTCTTCAGCTAGGAAAAAAAGAATCTCTGTTTGTAGAGGATCTGTATCCTGAAATTCATCTACCAAAATATATTTATATTGTTGTTGAAACTCACCTCGAATTAATTTATTCGATTTTAGTAAATCTCTTGTATATATCAATAAATCATCAAAATTAAACATATTTTGATACTGTTTATTATATTGATGATATTTTAAAAATCCTTGCAACCATTGAAAAAGTTGATCACGCAACTTATTTTTTAAATCTGTCAAAATTTCTTGATAATATTCTGGCATATATTCTGTTTTAAAGGAACGAAGGCTTTGACTTTTATACCAATTTTTTTGATTGCCTTTCGTAGCATTTTGAACAATATTTGCCAAAATATATTTTTCAATATCTTGTACTGGTAGCGTTTGCAATATTTCATCATGTTGAAGAATGCTTTGAATTTTCTTATATCCTTCGTCTTCTTTATTTTTGCAATCCTCTTGCAAAGATTGGAACTTTATAGCCCATTTGTGGTGGCGTTGGCGATATATTTCTGGATTATAAGATGGCATAGTATGAAAAGGTGCATTTTGCAAACTCTCTTGATGGACTAGCAAAAGATTGGAAATTTCCTTTAACTTTTCAATATCTATTCCAATGCGAAGTATTTTACGTAAAAACGGATCTTTAGCATAGACTTTATGTGCTATCCATTCTTCCCAGTTATTATTAAAAAACTGTTTTTGTGCATACTCTGTAGCTACTTCAAAATCAGGATCAATATTTGCTTCAATAGGTTTTGCTTTTAATAACGTAGTACAAAAACTATGAATCGTAGAAATCGGTGCTCTTTCCAAGTCCCAAAGTGCGTTCTGGTATTGTTGTGGATCTTGTTGAACCATGGTTTGCAATTTATCTTTCAAACGCATTTTTAACTCTTGTGCAGCTTTATCTGTAAATGTAATTGCAACAATCTCTGTTAAATGTGCTTTATTTTGCAAAACGAGTTGCAAAATACGTTGCACCATCAACGTAGTTTTCCCTGTACCAGCTCCCGCTTCAACTAAATATGTTTGGTCTAAAGTGGATTCGTCCACTTTCCCTTCAATTTTTTGACGCGACAAGTTATCTTCTTGTATCTGCTGTTCTCGCAATAAATTATCATTTTGCATTTGCTGTTCTATTATACTCATAATAATTCTGTAAGTTTTTATTCCTCAGGATATTTTATATCAAGAAAAACAATAGAAAGAATAGAAAAATAAGGCATCCAGAAACTAAACCAAAACTCTCTTGGTTGCTTAATCAAAGAATCTCCATCTAATATATATATTAATAAAGTAAATAAAATAAAAATAGTCAAAATAGGTACCATAGGTCTACAATGATGTTGCATCACAATATAAAAAAACATACAAATCATAATTACAAAAATACAAAAAGCAACAATTCCACCATAATATAATTGAGATAAATACAAAGAATGTGGATGTTCAAAAGGTCGCTGTAAATTATCTTCTTGAATGATAAACTTATTTTTAGCACTAAAACCATGTCCAAAAATCGGTCGTTCTAATACTTTTTGAAAGAAAAACTTCCAAATATAAGGACGAAAAGGACAATATCTTGACAGTTCATTTTGTTTTAACTCACTATTTGTCTGTTCAATAGTCATCATTTCTTGATTAATAGATTCATAACGCCAATTCAATATAGTATGATAATACAACAAGGCAACAAAACATACAATGGATGTAGACACTATAAACAATTTGATGTTTTTTCTATAATAATACATAACAAAAATTATAGAAAAAAGAAACATAATACCTGCTGTACTACGACTTTGTGTCAATACAATAAAAGCAAACAGCGGTAGGCTAATCAAAACATTTATAAGTAAATTTCTTCTTGTATAAATTATATTATAAAGAACAAATAAAAAACAAGAACCATATGCTAAATTGGAAGCAGCCGTGTTATAATTTCGAAAACATCCTACTAAACGTTCATGAAATGAATTTCCTTTATACCCATACCAATAACATATAGATACAAACGCAGAAAAGCTGGCTAAAATCGTTGCATAGTATAAAATTTTTTTAAATTTCCAACCATGTTTTTGTAACGTTGCATAAATAAACAAGCCAAAAGTAATTACATAGAACGAATGTTTTATAATTTTTATCATAGAATGTGCAGTTAGATTTTCACTCCATAAAACACTGCATATAGCATATAAAAAATACAACAAAGTAATATAAATTATTGGCTGTTTTTTTAATGGTTGAAAATCAATGTTCAGTAATGCGAATATAGTGGCAGGAATGATGATTGCATAATAAAAAGAATTACATATTTTAGAGGTAGGAGAAAAAAAGAACATTCCTAAAAATACAAGAAATAATTCTGGTAAATAAGAAATAATCTTTTTGGAAATAGCATTAATTTTCATGTTGATTCTCATGAACTTTCCTTAAACATAAACAATTGCAAGACAAAGTGAGTGTATTTTATTTTACCTAGCAATTAAAATGGGATATGATATAATATATTGGGACTATTTGTCTATATTATTATGCATTATTATACATTTTATTTTAGGATAAGATACAAATTTTTTGTATCGTTTGGATCGTTTTATGTTTGAATCTAGATTTTCAAGTCACTACACTCAAAATCCACTAAATTTCCAGCAATTTATGCATCGTGTCACTGGTGGAAATATCCGAGAAGTACTTCGTGTTTCTATTCCATTAATTTTAGCCTCGACTGGACATGCTTTATCTTTATTCGTAGATCGTGCTATGTTGGCTAATTATTCTCAAGAAGCTGTTAGTGCATCCTTTCCAGCTGGATTAACTTCATTCACATTAGACTGCTTTTTCTTTGGTGTAACTAGCTATACCAATGTCTTTGTTGCTCAATATTATGGTGCTAAAAATTTAAAACGAGTTGGCACAGCTGTTTGGCAAGGTATTTTTATCGGTCTAGTTGGTGGTTTACTCCTATCTACAGGATATTTCTGGGCTAAACCCTTATTTGCATCATTTGGGCATGATCCTAAAGTGCAAGAATTAGAAGTCATATATTTTCAAATTTTATCATTAGGTGCTGCTTTTCCTCTTTTAACCAATGCTTTATCTGCCTTCTGGAGCGGTCGTGGAAGAACAGTGATCATTATGTTCACAAATTTTCTCGTAACATTTCTAAACATACTATTCAATTATCTTTTGATCTTTGGAAAAACAATAAACTTGGGAAGAGGCTATTGCATTTCATTTCCAGAAATGGGAATTGCAGGTGCAGCATGGGGTACTGTCCTTTCTGGGGGAGCAGGAACTCTTTTTTTAGCGTGTATCTTCTTCTTATCAAAAATAAACAGAAAAACATATGGAAGTTGTGAACATGTTTTTGACTGGTTCTTATTAAAAAGAATACTTTACTATGGTTCTCCCAATGGAATTCAACTTTTCTTAGATGTAGCAGCATTTAATGTATTCGCCATCCTTTTAGGTTTAATCAGCGTCCCAGTGCAAGAAGCAGCAAGCATTGTATTTGCCTTAAACTCCCTTTCCTTTCAACCTATGATTGGACTTGGTCAGACTGCTTCTGTTTTAGTTGGCCAAGCTATTGGTGCTCGCAATATTAAACTTGCCAAGCAATCCATTCGAAGCACTCGTTTTTTAGTAGTATTATACTCCTGTTTCATGCTTTTTATTTTTCTTGTATATCCTGACAACATCTTATCCTTATTTGCACGTAAAAACGACATAGCACAAATAGAAGCTATGGAATACGCTCGAAAATTTCTTTACTTTATTACTGCCTATATTCTATTTGACGGAATTGGAGTTATCTATGCTGCTGCAATCAAAGGTGCAGGAGACACAAAATTTGTTATGATAACACACATAGTAGTTGCTTGGGGCTGTTTTGCCATTCCTAGCATCATATATCAATACTTAGGTGGAAACGTTTGGGGATTGTGGACTATCTCGCTCTTTTATATTATACTACTTGCCATTTTCTTTTATTTACGCTATCGAGGCGGTGCATGGAAAACCATGTGCATTATCGAAGAACAACACAAAACATAAAAAACAAGCACACAACAAGTTTTATTTTCCTAGAGGTTGGCATGGGTACTTTCTTTACATACTTATTTTGTCCGCATAAATTATTAGGTGTTATTTGGCGTTATTTTATTCGTTTTTGGTGGATACTTCTTATCTTAGTATATATATTTCGCTCCTATTTATTTTCAAACTACATTATACAAATAGTCCAACGACAAGGCGAACTCGCTGGATGGGAAACAAAAATTGGAAGCTTCCAAGGAAGTTATATTTTTGGATTTTCTTTTCATGACATACAACTTACACAAAAACAAAACGAAAATAATATTAACGAAAATAATGTTAGCATAAATAATGTTAACGAAAATAATGTTAGCATAAATAATGTTAGCATAAAATCCTTGAAAATTTCCTACAATATTTTTGCTCCCCTAGTAGGTAAAAAAATACTACAAAGCATTACCCTAGAAAATCCATGTATTCACTTGATTCTACCAGAAAGCAATGACTCCAATCATATTCCATCAGACAGCAAAGACTGTAGCCATATTCCATCAAATATACCAAATATATCTGATATTGACCTACGACCTCTTTGGGAAAATATGCCTAAAATTAAAATCATAGAAAGTTGCATTCATTTTCAACAAAGCAACCAAAAAATACAATGTGAAAACCTCTCTTTAGAATGTAGCACACAAGGTGGTATCATTCAATTTCAACAACTTCATATAGAGACAGACAAAAAACAACAACTGTCAAATTTTTCCCTATCATGGTCTTTAAAGAAAAGCAAATGCAAAATTACCGACGCACAAGTACAAATTACAGGCATCCCAGGAATCATCACTCTTCCGAATAGTCTACTTTTTGACATTTCTTCTCCCAACATCAATTTAAAAGAATTTCGCTTTGACCTTTCAGAAAATGGATTCATAGAAGGGAG
Source organism: Planctomycetota bacterium (assembly GCA_017993505.1). Classification (GTDB taxonomy): domain Bacteria; phylum Planctomycetota; class Uabimicrobiia; order Uabimicrobiales; family JABWCH01; genus JAGOMP01. The sequence goes on along the minus strand of JAGOMP010000008.1, from coordinate 31,102 downwards.
TTGCGATCTGAAACAAGGTATCTTTCTAAATATTGGAAACTTACTCTTAGATCTAAAAAATATCAAACCATGGTCTGCCTTTTTATGGCAAGAATTTTCTCTACCTTGCTTTTTACGAATGGACATTCGCATTCAACTTCCAGAATGGGACTTCACTCAATTAGGTGGGAATATTCGCTGTTATTTAGGTGAAAAAAATGAACTCAACACATTATCTTCCATTTCCCCTCAAAACGACTTAACATGCGAAATTGGTATCCAAAACATATCCTACTTACAAAACATTCTCAAAAAAAACAACATATCTATTCCTCATGAACTTCTACAAAGCAAATTTTGGATACAAACTTTTGGAAAAATCACAGATGACAAAATACAAGGCACTTTCCAAAGCCAACTTAAAAACTTTGCATATCCTTTTTTACAAGCCCATTCTCTACAAACGAATGGTCAAATATCTTCTACCTTTGATGGTCAACAAATCAACATTGACTCCTTATACATTCGCCTCATGAACTTACTATTTCAATGCAAAGCTACTATGACAAAACAAAATGAACAACGAAACGGCACATTTCAAGGTGAACTTTCTTTTCCAAACCTTTCCTTCTTATCCCCTACAATACACAACAATTCTTGGAATACTGCCATGAAACAAACATGGCACGGTACGTACCAATACTATCCCACAGACATACAAAAAACAAATGTCAACATCAACTGGAATATGCAACTTTCGCAAATACTCTGTCCCTTTTTCACTCTTCCTACATTGCATGCACGAGGGAAATTTTTCTTAACTCCTAAAAAATGGAAAATACATTGGCTACAAATCAAAGACATACTACGAATCAAAGGTCAAGGCACATTTCAAAAACTACAACTCACAGGTACTATACACCTTGCCAACATTTTACCACATATTCAAAAACATTTGCCACAATATAGAGACATTCTACCTATAGATGGTACTATCCACTTTAAAATGCAAGGCAACTTCCAGAATCTACAAACTCTTATCCATATAAATCTAAAAGGAAATGGTACACTTTATAACACAATTTCTTCCCAAATCCACTTCCTAAACAATCCCATCACCCTACACATAAAATCCTTGCACATAGACAATAAAAAATGTTGCACAAGCAAAACAACATTCCAAAATAACGATTGGGATAGCCACGTACAATGTAAAATACAAAACATTGGCAACTACTTACAAAAACTACAAATTCCTTTGCAAGTACATGCTGACCTACAAACAAAAATCAACAGCAAAGGCAACTTAAAACAAGGGAGATCCACTCTTTCTTTGCTTTTAAAAAACATTATTTTCGAACAAAAAAACATAGATAATATCCGCCTACAAATCTATACAACATGGAAAAATAAACAAATCAAAAACAGACTCCAAATTCACATAGGAAGCATACAAATCAAAGGAAATGCAAACATACACCTCACAAAAAAAACAATACAAAACAAACATACACATTCACATCCCCCATATACAAGACATTCCCTATATTTCCCAGAACACTATCCAAGGCACTTGTGCAGTCCATCTTCAAAGTCAAGGAACATTTACAAAAAACAACACAAACATTTCTTGCCAATTTCCTACCTTACATATAGGGAAAATCACATACCGAGACCTTGACCTACAAGCAAACTTAAATTATGACGACCATTACATCCAAACTCAATGTGACCTAACCTTTCCCCAAGGCAACATAACTACCCAAGGCAATATCCATTTAAAAACAACAACATATCAAGCAACATGCAACCTACAAATTCACGACATACAAAACTTTCCTAGTATTCCTAAAGACACAATCCAAGGTACATTCACAACAAATATTCAGAGCCAAGGAAATTTTGCAGAACTCGCCACTTGTAACATTACCTCACACCTACAAGCTCCTAAAAACCAACATAAAACATTGCCGCCTCTCACACTCCAAAGCCATTTACTCCTCCAAAACTATGCAAAAAACATCCAAATCAAACTATGCAACCTGATTGCAAACAACGAACAAACACTATTGCAATTACAAGGGAATCTACAAGAACAACAAACTGATATTCAATTTAAAATCTTGATCCATGAAATATTGTCAATTTTCTTTTCCTACTTTGACCAAAAATGCAAAATCACAGGCGAATGGCCCTTAACATGCAAAATCACAGGCACAAACAATTGGCAAACAAAAAATATACACTGGCACATACAGTGCAACTCTCCTTGGATAGCTACCCATCAACCCTTTAACATCACACACCCATATTTTTTCATTCAAGGCAAAAAAAATAATGGATTCTTTGCAGACATCCATTTACAATATGACAACGAAATCAATATACAAAGCAAAACAAACATAGAAATTTTCAAAATCACCATGACAGACCAATCCATGAACATTCGAGATTTTCAATGTAACATAAATATTCAAAATAAAAACATACAAGCACAAGGCAGTACACTTTTAGGTGGTGCCCCTCTAACTTGGAATATCAGCACAAATAACAATATTATAACTACTAACATTCAAGGCGACAACATACTCATTATACGAAATAAAACTATCTACCTTCGAACAGATGCTGATATACAAATCCAAACAAAAAAACAACACGATAAATGGAATAGCAAAATACAAGGGAAAATCAACTTAACAGATTGCAGAATCAAGGCACAAATGACGTTAGACTCGCTTCGCCAACCAAAAATAGAACAAGAAACTATACAAATCGGATGGGAAATTCCTAATCACGACGTTGAGCTAGACATACAAATACACACACCAAAAATTCCCATCAAAAACCAATTCATACAATTAACAACACAAGGCAATATCACTATCCAAGAAACACTAGCCCATCCCCTCATCCAAGGCACTTTTCAAAGCCAAGGAGGACAACTTTATATGCCTCAAGGAGTAATGGAAATCAGAGAATGCATAGTTCGAATCCAACCAGAAAATCCATTAGCTCCTGACATCTCCCTTAGAGCAGAAACAAGAATTCAAAACTATAAAATTTTCGCCAACCTAGAAAAAAAAGACGACAAATTTAGTCTAGAATTCAAATCTATACCTCCCCTAGAGCAAGAAGACGTCCTTGCCATCCTACTCACAGGAGCTACCCGTAGCGAACTACAAAATGGTGCAGACAAAAAGATGAAAGAAACAGGATCCTTTATTCTAATGCAACAACTACTCAATTACATTGGCATTGGTGCTTACGTATCTGCACAAATCACAGAAGAAAAAGCCACGATCACCATCATGCCACCAGAATGGAATGGATTTGCCATTCGAACTATTACAGAACAAAATGGCAAAGTCGGCTTGCAAATTCTCTTTCGTTTTGAATTTTCCAGTCAAGACACACCAAATCACTATGAAAAAAAACTTGAATGAAAACCATTGAGTGATGGCGTAGCTTGTAAAAGTTCCATCACATAAGGGTGAGGATTTAAAGTAGAGGAATACGACAAAATTTTTTCTCGACTACCAGCTTCAATAATTTCTCCTTGTTTCATAAAAATAAATTCTTGACAAAGATAATACGCCACTCGAGGATCATGTGTAATCACAACAAGAGTAGCATTTAATACCTTACCAGCATTCTGAATACAATGCAAAACTTTACTTTTATTCACAGCATCAATACCGCTAAGAGGTTCATCTAAATACAGTATCCTTGGAATTTTCTTATCCTCTTCATTAGGATAACCACAAGCAAGAAACGAACGAGCTAATAAAAGACGTTTTCTCTGCCCACCACTATAATTTTGTGGTGAAACTTGCAAGGAAAAATTCTTTTCAAACCCTAATTGATTCAATACATATTGAATTCTCTCCTTTTGCTCTTTTCTATTTTCCTTTTTGTTCCAAAGACGAGACCAAATCTGACACGCATCCTTTAATATAGTCTCCATAGTTTCATTAGGAGGAAACACTTCCCAAGGGTGTTGCCACGTCAAAATATTTAAATTATGATAATGTTGTGGCATCTCAATGCAATCTTCTTCTTGTAACTTCCCTTCAAAATAACGCCATATCTTCCCTGATTTTTCTATTCCATAAGGGTTTAATAGGCTAAAAACTTTCGCCAAAGTTGTTTTCCCAGACCCTGTTTCTCCTAAAATGCCAACATGCTGTTTATGATAAATCATATAATCTGATACTTTCAATACATTTGGATTTTGTTCATATCCTACTGACAAATCATTTACTTGCAAAAGAACTTGATTTTTTTGTGGCGTCTCTAAAACAAAAGGAAGTACACAAGCATTCTCCTTCATTGTCTCAAAAAAAGGCAAAAAATGACATGCTACCTCTTGTTGTTCTCCGAATTTTACTAATTTTGGTTTCTGAACACTACAAGATGTCCTAATCTTCTCCTTTTGCATAAAAGCATATAAACTACACTGCGAAAGATAAGGACATGGCTCTATCAACTTACTTTGTTCTACAGCAGGCATACTTTCTTGAAAAGAAAAATGCAACGTAATAGGTCTATAATCATTCAAAAAATTATAAAATAACTGCCTTGTATACGGATGATGGACTTTTTTTTGTATTTGAGAAAGATGAAATTTCTCAAATAAAAAACCTCTATAAAAAATATAAATCCAACCATTATCTTCAAAAAGCTCCTGCAATATTTCTAAACTATGCGTTACAAAAATCAAAATTAAATCTGGATACTGTTTTAAAATATTTTTTAAAGTTTCAATAATTTTTTTCTGTTTAATTAAATCTAGACTTGTTGTAGGCTCATCTGCAATTAAAATTTCTGGCTGTGCAGCCATAGCTAAAGCAATGCAAGCACGTTGATTTTCTCCACCACTTAACTCCTTAGCATATGCATTCTGACGCTCTAAAGGAAAACAAGCCAATTGCAAATAATATTGAACCTGCTCCTTCATCTTTTCTGAAGATGTACCTTTATATTCCAAAACATGCTGCAACTGCTGACGAATAGTATATTGCTCTGCTAAAGAAGATACTGGCTCTTGAAAAACAAAACTGACTTTCCTGCCCCACCATCGATGAAATAAAGAACGACAATTCGCTATATCTCTGACTTTCCCTTCTACATCAACATTTCCAGAATGATAAAAATTTCCAGAAATATTTCCAAAAAGTCCTTTCACAAGCGTAGACTTACCAGCACCTGATTCGCCAATAATTCCTATTCTATCTCCTTTTTTTAAATGCAATCCTAAAGGATGAACCACAATATCATGTTTATTATATTCTAATTGAAAATTTGAATAACGAAGTTCCATATATTCCACCACTAAAAAAATCTTAAAAAGAAATTTATTCTACTCTATTCTATTGTATCTTATTAAAAACAAACAACACTTTTTTATTTTTTTACAAAAAAATAAACCATAAACATAAAAAAACAAGTACCTTACAAAAAATTTACAAAAAAAAAAAATTTTACTTGCTTTTCCCACAAAAACTAATATAATAAGATTATCCTTACATGGATGGACGGGGCGTGGCGCAGTTTGGCTTAGCGTGCTTGAATGGGGTTCAAGAGGTCGCTGGTTCGAATCCAGTCGCCCCGATTCAAAAAAAACTCTGAAATAGACAAAATCTATTTCAGAGTTTTTTTATAAAATTATCACATTTTATAATTCTTATATTATACAAACCCATCTTGCACAACTGATCATCAACCTTTCTTACAAATCAATATTATACAACTGATCATCAACATTTCTTACAAATCAATATTATCTTAAACTTTGCCTTATTTTCTTTAGACATAAAAAAAGCGGATTGAAATACAACCCGCACTTCTCATTCTATTTTGGGCAGGATCGGAATCGAACCAACGACACGTAGATTTTCAGTCTACTGCTCTACCGACTGAGCTACCTGCCCTAGAAATGATAATATTATACCATATTATTTTTAAATGTCAATAACATTTTAGTATAAAATAAAAAATATAAAAAAATTATTTTCTAATAAAATACAAAAAATAATCGTAATACTTAATAAAGACAATAGTAGATCATAAGGTACAAAAATTTACATAAATTAATTTTATTTATTAAAAAAAATAAAATTGATTTTATGAAAATTCATGATATAATTGAATGAATTATATATATTTATTGTAATATAATATATGATATAGCTTACCAAATTTTACAAAGGAGGTCAAATTATGGTAGCAGAAGAAAAATTTCTCCAAATTTATGGCAACTTACTTGTCCAAACATGGGGCGATGCTGAATTAAAAGCTCGTTTTATGGCTAATCCAGCAGAAGTATTAAGAGAATTTGGACTTGATGCAGGAAATGCAACTGTAGAACTTTATTCTCCCCTAGAAGAAATCACCGAAGAATGCACCCCAGAAAGCCAAGTAAGAATGTGGAATGAAGGTCTACAAACTGGCACCATCAAGTTCATCTATCCAGAAAACCCACCAGAGGGTTTGAGTGGCGAACTTACAGAAGAAGAACTCGAAGCTGTTGCCGGTGGTTGGTCCATTGGATCATGCAGTTGTTCTCCTTGTTGTTGTTGCTAATTTTCTTTGAATAAAAGGAGTCCGTCATGATAACAGAACAAAAATTTCTCCAGATTTATGGCAACTTACTTGTTCAAACATGGGGCGATGCTGAATTAAAAGCTCGTTTCATGGCTAATCCAGCAGAAGTATTAAGAGAATTTGGACTTGACGCAGGAAATGCAACTGTAGAACTTATTTCTCCCCAAGACGAAGCCACACCAGAATGCACTCCAGAAAGCCAAGTAGCTATGTGGAACGAAGGTCTACAAAGCGGCAAAATTCAATTCGTATATCCAGAAAATCCACCAGAAGGTATCAGTGGTGAACTTTCTGAAGAACAACTCGAAGCTGTAGCAGGTGGTGGTTGGGAAGTTGGTTCTTGCTGCTGCACACCTTGCTGCTGTTGCTAATTTTCTTTGAATGAAAGGAATTTGTATGGTAACAGAAGAAAAATTTCTCCAGATTTATGGCAACCTACTTGTCCAAACATGGGGCGATGCTGAATTAAAAGCTCGTTTTATGAATAACCCCGCAGAAGTATTAAAAGAATTTGGACTTGATGCAGGAAATGCAACTATAGAACTTATTTCTCCCCAAGAAGAAGCCACTCCAGAATGCACTCCAGAAAGCCAAGTAAAAATGTGGAACGAAGGTCTACAAAGCGGCAAAATCCAATTCGTATATCCAGAAAATCCACCAGAAGGCATCAGTGGTGAACTTTCTGAAGAACAACTCGAAGCTGTTGCAGGTGGTTGGTCCGTAGGATCATGTTGTTGCACACCTTGCTGTAGTTGCTAATTTTCTTTTATCATTAAAAATGTGCGTTTTCATCCCCATTAAGGCATGGAAACGCTTTTTTTATTCTTTATTACATTCATTAAAGGATTTTTAGAAAATGTTTCTCTGTATTTGTGCTATCCTTTGTTTCTTTATCTTACTTCCCTCCTGTTCCTATAACCTAGAAAACTACGAAGAAATACGAAAAAGCCTACATACCATCGATACCCTAGAACCAATGAAAATTTCTGAAAAAATAGATAATTCCCAAGAACTCTCTAAAAATCCAGACAAAGAAGAAATTTTCCAAAAAGCACAAACAATCGTAGATAATAAAAAAATTCTACCTACCTACGATCTATCTTTAATAGATGCAAGAAAACTCGCCCTAGAAAATAACTTATCTTTAAAAGTAGAAAAAATCAATCCAGAAATCGCTGAAAAAACGTACCAAGCAGAAAAAGCGAAATTTGAATCCATTCTCTCCGCCACTACCCAGTTCAAATATAATGAAGACGAAGTGGGAAATTCCCAATCTCAGACATCTTTTGGACCCTCCATCCGCATTCCTAATCATATAGGAGGTGACGTAAGTGTCGGAATGTCCTACGGTTTCTCTCGAAATCACATTGGTAACTATATTATGGATCCGATCCACAACACTCTAAGATATGACTACTTTCTACAAAAATCCCAAGACTTAGGTATTCACCTAAACATACAACAACCTCTCTTAAAAAACTTTGGTTGGGAAGTTAACCATGCTTCTATAGACATCGCTGGACTCCAAGTCCACCAAGCAGATGCTCGACTAAAACTTGCTACTATTCAACTACTAGCAAACACAGAAAAAACATATTGGGACTACGTTGCAGCCTACGAACAAGTAAAAATACAAGTAGACAAATACAAATTAGCACAACAACAAGTAGAAACAGCAAAAAAAATGGTGGAAGAAGGGGTGAGAACAAAAGTAGAAATATTGAGAGCTGAACTAGGAGTGGCCCGTCAATTTGAAGCCATCATCATTGCTGAAACATCACGCCGTCATATCGAACGTTCCTTAAAAAGATACATCTTACATCCTAATATTCCATTAAATTCAGAAACAATCTTAATCCCTAAAACAGCACCTTATCTTGAAGGACTCATATTCCAACGACAAACCGTTATAGAACTCGCACAAAAAAATAGAATGGAACTCATTGAAAATGAGATCCAACAACTTATAGACAAACGAAATGTCTTGATTAATAAAAACGCCACTCTTCCCAATTTAAACCTAGAATTTTCCTACTCTGCCCTAGGTTCTGATGCTACCACAAATAACTTTCCTACAGGTCAAAAACAACCCTCCTTTAGAAAAGCCCTCCGTCAGATATTCCAATCAGAACTTAATGAACTCGCTGTAGGACTCACTCTAGACATTCCTCTCGGAAACAAAGCAGCTACAAAACGACTCGAAGCCACACTCCTAGCACAACAAAAAACAAAAGAAAATCAAAAAATACTCTATGATGCTATCCAAGAAGAAATTCTCAATGCCATCGACACATTAGAACAAAACTGGCAACGCATCCTATCTAATAAAATGGCACTACGACATGCTGAAGAAACATATAAAATGGAACAAATTCAATATCAATACGGTCATATAACCACTACCGATCTTCTACAAGCTCTCACATCCCTTTCTGATGCAAAAACAGCAGAACTCAATGCCATCATCGAATACCAAAAATCACTCGTAGACATTGCTTTTGCCACAGGAACAGTATTAGGAAAAATATAAAAACAGTAGCTTTTGAGAGCTACTGTTTTTATATGATTCTATAAAAAGAATATGATATAAATTATTTATAATATCTGTAATAATATAATTCTATAAAGAAAATATGAACCAAATCATTTGTAACACCCTTCATAATATGATTCTACAAAGAGAATACAACCAAATTATTTGTAACATTCTTTATAATATTAATCTATAAAAAGAATACGATCTAAATCATTGATAACATCTGTCATACTTTGATATCGTTCCTTCACATCCTTTTCAATCATTTTCAATACAACGCGGTTAATTTCTGGATTAATCTCAGGAGTATAAAACTGAATAGGTTTTGGACGTTGACGCGTAATATTCTCAATAATCTCCTTGGCATTGTCCCCTGTAATAGGATGTTCTCCTGTTAGCATCTTATAATAAGAAACTCCCATAGCATAAATATCTGCTCTATGGTCTGCCTCTTCTGGCTTATAAATCAATTCTGGTGCCATATAAAATGGCGTTCCCATAGTGGCACGCTTCTTTTGTGGAATATAAGATTGACGAGCCAATCCCAAGTCCATAATTTTCAAAATTTTATCGCTTCGTATAATAAAATTCGCTGGCTTAATATCATTATGAATAATATCATGATTATGGATATGTTCTAGACCTCTCCCAGCTTGCAACATGTAATCCATAGCTTCTTCTTGTGGTAATTTATTTCCTTCATATTCTTTGATATAGTCGCCAAAATTTGTGCCTTCTACTAATTCCATCGAATAGTAGAAAAACCCTTGTTCATCGCCCATTTCAAAAATATGAACTAAATTAGGATGGTTTAGATCTGCAGAAAGTTTAGCCTCTCTAAAAAACTGTTTTAGATGTCTTGGAGTACTTGCAAATTTTTCAAAGATAATTTTGAGTGCAACAATTCGATTAAGTTCGAGTTGTAATGCTTTATACACAACTCCCATGCCACCCGCTGCAATTTTTGATTGAATTTCATATCCACCGAGAACTCGCCCTATCATGCTAGTCCTTCGTAGATCATCTCTACCAATTGCTTCTAGTACATATCTTTGAACTTCTCGTAACTGCAACATTTTATCAATTTCATCTTGCGTAAGAGATCCATGCGATACAAGAAGCATGGATATAGGAACATATGTTTTCTGTTGACTGGCATTTCGTTGAATTGCTGTAAATCTCATTAATAAATTAGAATCAACTAATTTCATCTTTTGAAGATACTCTAATAAAGCCTGCTCTTCTAATTTTCGTAGATTAATTTTTCGTTTCATTTGCAGATTTTGTAATTGTTCTTCATTGATAAGCTTTCTTTCCATTAAAAAATTATCAATTGGTTTATCATATGATTCTTCATCCATTCTTTGTATACAAGCTGCTAAACATTCCTGCGAAATAAACCCTTTTTCCACAGCCAAAGTGCCAAGATATGTTTCCAATTTCTCCATTGTGAACTCCATATTAGAAAGCGAGTGTCCAAACTCACTCGCTTATAAACAATCTATATACTACGAAGCGTTATGAGCGTCAAATCATCATGTTGTGGAGCTGTGTCTTGAAACCGAATAACAGATGTAACCAAGTGTTTGACACAGACACTAGAATGTTGTCCTGCAGAACGGTTTACTTCTACCATAAAACGTTCTTCAGAAAACTCATCCCCATTGGGATCCATAGTTTCTACCATACCATCTGTGTACAGAATAATACGGTCGCCACGTTTCATTGGAATGACTTCTTCCTTCAACGTAGCTGTAAAAGCAGGACCAGAAAGAATACCTAATGGCATACCACCCTTTTGGGTATACCTTGACTGCTTCGTTTGATAATCCCAAAAAATAGCTGGGTTATGTCCTGCACACGAACAAGTCAATATACGTTGAGGCATATTCAACACTGCATAATACACAGTCACAAACAAACCTGGCAAAATATCACGTGTAATCAGTGGGTTCACCTTCTCTAGCAACGCTCGAGGCGAAGTAGTAGAATTTGCATACATATGAATTGCTGAACGAACCATAACCATAACCATAGCACCTGAAATACCGTGTCCAGAAACGTCTGCAACTAAAATACCAACATGATCATTATCAATTGGAATTACATCATAATAATCACCGCCTACTTGATCATATGGTTGATAAAACGCTTGTAATTCATAGCCTGGCATAGCTGGAAACTGTTTTGGCATCAAATTACGTTGAATTTCTTTTGCTTTATTGAGTTCTGCTTTCATTTCTTCAGAAAGTTCAGGTTCTGCTACATCATCATCTTCCAAAGAAAGATCAATATCATCATCTTTTTCTCTTGGACAAAACTCATCAGCTGCTTCCATCAACTCACGAACTGGTAACTTCTCATCTTTCACCAAAAACTTCTGCTTATAATACATTTGGACTTCAAAAGACTTTTCTTCGTTGACCAGCGTAGTACAAATAATAATAGGAATACGGATTCTTTCTATATCAAATATACCTAAAATTTCAATTCCAGATCTATTAGGCAACTTCAATTCCATTAAAATCAAATCAGGGCATCCTTCGTCTCTTGATTTCTCATGGAGTTTACGAGCTTCTTCTAAAAGTTCAGCACCATCAGGAATTTGACGGATCTTAAAATTCAACTTAAAAAACAAATCTTCATACTCTTTAGCACGTTCTTCATCAGGCTCTGCAATCCAGATCGTTCCTCGAGGCTTCTGCAATTTTGCTCCACCCTCAACCTGTTGAATCATCTGGTAAATCTTCGTAAATTCCTCAGACTGGTCTACATCACTGCCAAATTTTTTCATCAAAGTTTCCACAACCTTGACAATCTCGCCCTTTGTCTTCAGCAACGTATTTAAAGCATTGGACATATCTTTATTATTTGCTGCTTCTTGAGCAATAATTTCTGCTTTTTTATCATCAGAAAATTTCTTCAAAACAACTTCTAGTTGCTGGGGCGATCGAATTACTTGCCCAAACATCTTCTTTTGGACATCTGGTGGCATAGACTTTACAGAAGTTAAAAGACCTTGCTTTGTTTCTTGAATGCCATTGCCGCCAAACATAGTGAGCGACTTTTCAAAAAAGTCCCACAGCTCTTCTTGCTCATTATCAAAATGCATCTCAGACAACTTAGGCATAATTTTTTGAATAATCATACCTAATTTACTTAAAGCTTCAGTTCCCTTCAAACCCTTAAATTCTTCAGTGAAAACATTATTAAAAAACTTGCGTGCTTCTGTCAAACTTTCTAAATCTTCATCCTCACCTACCATCAAATACTTAATTTCATTGACAGAAATCTTATTAAGTCCTGCTAAAAGATCAGGATTGATGGCACCGTTTACTAAAACAGAATCCCTTTTCGTAGACATTAACTTGATAAATTGTTCTACTTCTGCTAAAGTAACACCTTGGCGAATAACAACGCCGCCAATATTTCGTTCAGCTAACATTTGTACAAAACGATTAGCTGATGGATTCTTCTCTGTAATTTGCTTATTTTGAATTAATAAAACATCTTCACCCTTACCAAAATTAAGCACAGGCTGCATTCTAAGAATTTCCGTCAAAGTAGCATGAGCCTTTTCCACGCCTGATTTTACAATAGGATGCACATCATTATACATCTGCATATTGCTGATAATGCGCGTTAACTCAACTAAAAAATTTAACGCTTTTTGTTCTATTGGCTCCATATCCTAGCCTTTCCAAATAAAAAAACAAAAGAATAATCTCTTGTATGCATTATAAAAACATTTCATCATACAAGCAATGCAATTCTTATCAAAATAAAACATTTCATCATACAAGCAATGCAATTCTTATCAAAATAAAACATTTCATCATACAAGCAATGCAATTCTTATCAAAATACATAAAAAATCTACATACAATAATCTTTTCACAGCAACTTTTTTCTACGTCGTGCTAACCATTCTCCAAAACCAAAACACACTGCTAAAGCAGCAATCCAAAACCCCAATTCATCCTGTAAATATGCAAAAATCAACATAGCAAGACAAGATAAAACAAGAAAAACGCCAAAAGGAATTCGTTTCATCCTCCATTCCTCTACTTTCGTTTCTTCAAAAACTGAAAAAACTCTCTGGCTTCTCGCAACCTTCGTTTCATCATTTCCTTATCCTTCAACATTGTTTTCACAATTCGCCAGATAGGCTTAAAGCGAAAATAATATCGACGATAAAATACCTCTACCATATCAAAAATTTCTTCTCGAGTAAAATCTTCATATTGCAAAGTTGCTTGTTGCACCCCTTCGCCAGAAACTAAATTTTCTTCTGTCATCCAACCTTTTTCTAAAGCCTCTTGGTATAATTCCGTGCCAGGATAGGGAGTAGCAATCGAAACCTGTATTGTATCTGGATCAATTTCTTGAGCAAAACGAATCGTTTTTTCCAATGTTTTCTTTGTTTCCCCAGGAAGTCCAATCGCAAACGTTGCATGCGTCACAATTCCCAACTTACGGCAGGCTTTCATAAACTTTCGAATTTGGTCTGTGGTAATTCCCTTCTTAATATTCTTCAAAATTTCATCATTACCAGATTCCACACCTACCATAATGCAACGCAAACCACAATCCTTTAACACAGCTAATGTTTCTTCAGGCACATTAGCACGAGAACTACAAGACCAAGTAATATCAAGATCCTTTAATCCACGTGCAATCTCCTCTGCTCTCTTAAAATTCGCAGTAAATGTATCATCATCAAAGAAAAACTCCTTGACCTCTGGAAACATCTCCTTGGCACGAGCCATCTCCTGAACAACACTCTGGACACTGCGAGTTCGATACGTACGTCCCCCAATTGTTTGCGGCCACAAACAAAACGTACAACGTGCAGGACAACCACGTCCTGTATAAACAGATAAATATGGATGCAACAAATATCCAATAAAATACCTATCAATTAACAAATCACGTTTATACACATCTAAGACAGAGGGCAATGCATCCATATCCTCAATTGGCTCTCGATCAGGATTATGAACAATCTCCTCACCATGGCGATATGAAATTCCTTTAATCTCAGAAAAAGCCTTTCCTTCTGCAACTTCCACAATCGTATAATCAAACTCTTTGCGAGTCACAAAATCTAAGGCAGGGCAATTTTCCAAAGTCTCTTGAGGCAACACAGTACAATGCGGACCTACCATACAAATCATAATTTCAGGATACACTTCACGAACTTGAACAGCAAGACGAGCATCATTTACAAAACCAGGTGTACTTGTATAAATCACCAACAAATCATACCCCTGAATCTCCTTCACCGTCTCTTCTATTGACTTATTTTCCACAGGTGCATCTAAAAGACGACTACCTAGACAAAGTGCTGCTGTTTGCGCAAGCCATGTAGGATACCAAAATGACAATACCTCTCTTTTGGCTTGATAACGACTCCCAGCCCCCCCATCAAAACCTTCATACGATGGAGGATTCAAGAAAAAAACCTTCTTCATAAAGTAAACACCTAACTCAAAAAATAATAATGAACTAGCAACAATTGCTAAGACAAACAAAGGATGTTGAAAATCAAAAAATAATAATAGACTAGCAAAAATCGCTAAGTGCGAACATAGCAAAAAAACTATGGTAAAGGACGTTGCATTAAAAAAATAATAATAGACTAGCAAAAATTGCCAGTGCAAACATAGCAATAAAAACTATGGTAAAGGACGTTGAGATTCTTCTAAATGTTCTATAAAAACTTGACGAACAGATTCAACATGTTCATTCAATGTTTCTAATTTCCAATCTGTAGTTGGAATCGGATCTGCATAGTACACACGCAAAACAAAACGATGTAAGTTAAACATCTTACCCTTTGACCATTTTTCATAAGCATGATGAATCACAACAGGGACAACGGGAAACCCAGTTTGCAAAGCAAAATGTGCAAACCCTTTCTTAAAAGGCTGCAAACGTCCATCCCTACTACGAGTTCCCTCAGGCCAGATCCATAATGAATAACGATACTTCTTACTATACGTAGCAACCTTATTCATAGATTTAATCGCACTCTTTCGATTTTGACGATTTATAATTCCATGTCCAGACAAATAATAAGCAAGTCCCAGAAACGGAACAAAAATCAATTCCCACTTTGCAATCGTAAGATTTCGTTTCACTCCTAAAATAAGTTGCAAAAAAAGATCTAAAGTTGATGTATGATTCCCCACAAAAATACAAGGCTCTTGTTCTGGCGAAGGCTTATTCTCAGATTGTATTTTCACATTTAACAACCACACAACAAACAAAGCCAATGCAGCTCCAACCTCATTTGCTACCCGAATTCGTAATCTTTTAAAAGGCAACAGTAACACAAATAAAAACATTAATAATGTTACTACAACAACAAATACAAAAACACCTAAAAAGGTACGCAAACACATATCTATCCTACATAACACTTTTTTCACAAAATATCCTTTATAAAAAAACTAAGGAATAAGACGTGACCTATACGGTGGCCACCAAATCAAAGCTGCTTTTCCCAAAACATTTCGCTTAGGCACACATCCCCAATATCGACTATCATTACTATGTTCACTATTATCTCCTAATACAAAAAAACAGTCCTTTGGTACCAACATAGGCTGTTGTCCAAAACACTGTAAAAATTTACCAGTAGGAAGCATAGAATATATCGTCTTTACATGAGTAATAGGAGGAATCTTGGATGACATTGAAAACTGTAATTCATCTCCCACTTTATAAAATTTTGGCACATAATATGTATTTGTTTTAAAAATATCTACACAATCTAAAACATTTCCATTCACATATATTTGTCCATTTTTAATCTGTACTATATCACCTGGTAAACCTACTAAACGCTTTACCATAAATGTTTTCTCATCCTCTACAGATATAAAAATTATAATATCACCACGTTTAAACTCATCCAACATAGAGATCCCTTTCCAAGCAAAAATGCGATCTCCTTTTAAAATATGAGGATCACCATGAAACGTTGGTTCCATCGATCCACTTGGAATCTGATATCCCTCTGCAAATAAAATGGTAAATGCCAAATAAAAAACACCTACATATACAATTGTTTGCAACCAATCCTTATGAGTGCGCCACAATTGCCAACAATTTTCCTCAGACGGACTTACAGAAAAACAATTTCCTTGTTGTTGCCTATCAATCAAAAACCATAACAAAGACTGCTGAAACCACTTTCGAATACAACCGAAATCCAACAACACACGCCAAAAACTAGAAAAATACGACATAATAGACCCTTCTTAAAACAAAGGCAACAAAAAAAATAAAGCGTAAATCTTATTATAACACACACAAAACAAAAATCAAGAACACAAACAAAACAAAAACAGTGAAAAAAACTCCCCAAAAAACTAAAATACAATAAACAAACACTATATCAAATAATAAAAAATGTGCTCTCAAGATACATGTCCAAGCAAATTTTTGAAAATGATCACCAATGATTTTAATAGGGAATAATAGCAAGTTGAATGTCACCTTGCATGTGAAAAAAAGGCGTCATAGCAAGAATATTTTCTGGACGACAACTTTGATTGTATTGCGTAATAGATTGATTGATGTTGTTGATGATCCCTGGAAATTGTACTGAATGTTCTGAAGCTTGCAAATGAGAAATTAAGGTAGGAATGAAAATGCCATCTTTGGCTTTTTCATTAGATTTTGCCGAGCAAAGAAGAAGTTTGCCTTGACCAAAAAAACAATGTAAAAAAGAATAGGGAGAAGGCTGTGGAAATAATGGAATGCTTTGTTGGACAGTAGTTTTCATGTTGCGTGAAAGCTGTATAGGTAATTTTGTGTTATGGGTAAGTTGTATAGGATTACTAAATGTGCCAGAATAGCAACTGTCTATAATCCAAATAGTTCGTTTTGTTTTATTACATCGGTAATATTGAAATAATTCTTGTATGCTAATGTCTTGGTCATAGAGTTTTAGACCTTGTTGTGTTCCATGACCAGAAAAAGCAAAAATAGTGGTGGAATATAGAGAAGCGTTTTGTATTTGTTTTTGCAGTTGTTGTTGTATGTTCTTTTTTGTAGCTTGTGTATCATAAAGTTCTATAATATGCACTTTTTGTTCATAAAATTGAAAATGTTGTTGTAAATATTGTTTGACTTGTTGCATATCTTGTTTGCAATAATACAGAGGTGTGGTAGAGTATTGGTTAATAGCAACTAAAAGTGCCTGAATAGGTTGTGTATCTTGAAATTGATCATTTGTTTTTTCTGTGAGTCTATATAATTTTTGTTTATCTATTTTTTTTATGTGTAGATGTGCTGTTTTTTGACCTTGATTATCTGTATATGTCCATGTTTGTGAATGGAGTTGATCAGAACGGTGGATGTTTCCTGGCTTGTAATTTTGTTTATTTTCTAAACATCCTATGAAGAAAAAGCATAAAAAATATAGAAAAATATGTCGTACTGGGCTTTTCATGTTATTCTCCTTATATTATAGGGCATGAAAGCCCATTTTATGTAGGCTTTTTTATCGTTTAAAAATTTTTTTCCATAAAGCTTGAAACCAAGAGTCTTGTTTTCCTTCTTTATATTGAATGATATCGTTCACAAGAAATTGTGCATTTTTATATCGTAGAAAGGAGTCTTTTTTTAAACATTTTAAACAGATGCTGTCCAATTTTTTAGGGATTTCTTTTCTCACTGTACTAGGGGCAGGCGGATCTACAGTTAATATTTTTTGATATATATCTACTGTGTTTTCAGCTTTGAATGGATTTACCCCAGTGAGAAGTTCGTAAAAAACTACTCCTAAAGAATAAATGTCACTACGCGGACTTACAAGTCCAAGTTGTCCTTTAGCTTGCTCTGGGGACATGTAATAGGGCGATCCCAGTGTTGTTCCACTGCGTGTGACAAGAGTCATGCTATCCATACATTTTGCTAGCCCAAAGTCTGTTAATCTTGGTTCACCGCTTTTATCTAGCAATATATTAGATGGTTTAATATCTCGATGGATGACTTCCGCCTGATGGGCATAGTATAAACTTTGTGCCATTTTTAAGACAATGTCCACCACTTGAGGAATAGGAAGTAAATTTGGCTCTTCAATATAATCGGAAAGTGGACTCCCGTCTACAAATTCCATGCTAAAATAGGGTATTTCGTTTTCAATTCCAACATCAAAAATTTGAACAATATGAGGATGTTTTAAGCGACTTAGTGTTTGTGCTTCGCGAGCGAATCGTTTTTTGGCTTCTGGTGAAGTTCGAAATGCCTCTCGCAATACTTTTAAAGCAACGATTTGTCCAGTTGCCTGTTTTTGTGCTCGATAGATGATTCCCATTCCACCTTGTGCAATTTCTTCAATGATTTCATAGCCAGCAAAATGTTCTTCCTCTGTATGAGGCGTTTCTATTTCTATGTCCTTATCTGTTGATACAACATCCAATAAGGTAGGAATTTGAATAATTTCTTTACAATATTTACATCGAACTCGTTTACCTGGTGTTAAATTTGCAAGACGAAATGCCTTTTGACAACCTAGACAAAAGATAATTTCATTGTGTGTTTGTGTATAAATTTGCAAAAATTCGTATAAAGGCAAGTGTTTTTGTTGAAAGAAAAATTCAGCGATACTTTGTTCTTGCTGATTTTGTATGATTTCTGCTAATTCTTCTTCTGATATGAGTTCTTCTCTTATTAAAATTTTACACAAACATAGATCTTCGCCAGGGCTTAATAGTTCTTTTCTTTTGAAGTGATGTTGTAATAAATTATTAATATGCGGTTCTGAAATAATATGTTTTTCTAAAAATATGAGGAGTAAAGGTGTTTTTGTTTGCACCTGTAACTCTAAACAGGCTCGCAACTGATCGCGCGTGATATATTTTTTTGCGACTGCTTGTTTTCCTAATATGAGTTCTTGTTTGCTATTCATATTTTGTCCATTTTCTATTTATTCATGTAAAATGATCTCTCACAAAACTGAAATTTTGTCAAATTTCTTAGGAAAATAAAAACTGAAATTTTGTCAAATTTCTTAGGAAAATGAGCATAGGAGTTATCGTGTAGTTAGATTTGGATTTTTTTAGCATGAAAATAGCAACCATATTTTTTTCCAAAAATTACGGAATGTAAAATATTCTACTGACGCATCGCTTTTTCTCCCTTGATTTTCTGTAGAATAATCATATTCCATGGTATCATCTATGTTGGGAAGATGCTTTCTTGATTGTATATTAGGTTCTTGTTCAGATTCTTGATCTGTAGCATACATAATTCTAGCACAGTTGGGGCATTTTTTTGTTTCTGTTTCATCTTTTTTTGCAACTATATAGCATCGTCCGCACTCGCATTTATACTCAACACTTTCGCTCACGTCTATTGCTCCTAATTTTGTATTTTTATCACCTCTTTTAATTTTCATCTTTCTGAGGTTATGTTCTGTATATAATTTTATCAAATTTTAAAAGAAAAAGTCAAACTATTTGTTTTTTTCTCTATTTTCTTCTAAATATTGTATGATATCTTGGGCATAGTTATAGTTGTATATCCTTGTAGTTTCCATTAAAAGACCAGGACTAGTCATATTAATTTCAGAAATATATCCACCAATAATATCTAAAGCTGTAAAGTGAAGTTTGTGTTGTTTGCAATAGGTGCCAATGGTTTTACAAAGTTTTTGTTCATGAGGCGTTAATTCGTAGGGTATACCAGAGGCTCCAAAATCAAAATTGGCCTTGAAAGATCCTGCCTTTGGTATTTTTTTCATCACTGCAAGAGGTGTTTCATCCACCATAAATACGCGTGTTTCGCCGTCTTGAATTTGAGGTAAATAGCGTTGCAATAAAACTTTTTTTGTTTGGTTATTTGTAGATTGTAAGGCAATTTGTTTCCAATCCATAGCAATGTCTAAAAGTTCAATTCCTCTTCCACTACACAATGTCAAAGGTTTTAAAACTACTTTTTTAAATTTACATAAAAATTTTTCTATAGTATCTATGTTGGAAGTAACTAGCGAATCTATTGCGTACTCTGGGAATAAAAGTGTAGCAAGTTTTTCATTATGAATGAGTAAACTAATGGGATTATTGATAATATAAGGATGTTGTAAGTCTTTTAATAACCAAAGCAAGGAAATGTAGGAATCATCAAATGGTGGATCTTTACGAATATGAATGTAATCGTATGTTTCCAAATTTTCAATAGTCTGATTTGATGGAGTTTGCCGTATAGATTCATTGATCGGACTTGTATGGTGTTGTACTGATGCAAAACATCCTTTGTTACTCACATATAAATCATATTCTGTACATGTATGGATCGTATGTGATTGTAGTATTCCTTGGTTCATAATATGAACCGTAGTATCGTTTTGAATATGCAGTTTATCCCAAGGATCTATAATAAAAAGTTGTTTTAAGGTCATATAATATAACTTTCTTTGCAATTTTATCATGATTGTACTTGTGCAATCACCAATAAACTTTGCCCAATCGGTGGGGAACAAATATATCGTTCTATTTTATTTGTAATGGGGAATATAATTTTGTCGTAAATATACATATTCGAACTAGAAAAGTTTCGTTTTTTCAGAATATGAAACAAAAAATACCATGCTATATAGCCTATAAATCCTCTATATTGTATTTTTTTAATGTTAAATCCACTTTGTTCTAGTTTTTCTTTCAAATCTTTTTTATTGTAGCGTCGATAATGTCCAAAATCTCGATCAATGGGACCATATGCTTCTTGCCTTGCAGGAACATATAAACAAAGCATGCCTTTTTTGGGTCGTAGTCTTTGTGCATAATCTTTCAATTCTTGTTCATCATTTTCAATATGTTCTAAAACATTTACAGAAATAATTGTATCAGGTTCTATGTTTTCTAACGTTTGAAATGTGCCAAGATGATGAGAAAGTTCTGGAAACTTTTGACAAAGTTGTTCATGGAACTTAGAACTGGGTTCTACAGTTTGCAATGTTTTTATATGGGAACATTCTTTTAAAAGTACTTCTGTAATTTGACCAATGCCAGCTCCTATTTCCACAACATTGCCTTGTAAAAAATTGTTAAATTCACAAATAATGCTTTTTCGATAATTTGTGGTAATATTAAGACTTTCAAATTCAAAATCACTATTTTCCATATTTATTTATACCTAAAAATAATTAAAAGTGATTGCAAAAAAGCTATGTTTTATTTAAAAAGCTATGTTTTATTTAAAAAGCTATGTTTATCATTGTGTTATGTAGAATTGCTTTAAATTATAAACATAATTTCATTTTTTTTATTATATAATTATAATGATAAACATAATTATAAAATAATTATAATTATTTTAAGAATTATAATTATTTTATAGAATTATAATTTTGACAATTTTGATAATTTTACTTTACATATAATATAATTAAAGTAATTCAATTAAAGCCATTTCATTAAGGTAATTGAAAAAATCTTCGAGCATTTTCTGTTGTTTTTTGTGCAATTTCATCTGCTGATTTATTGTAACATTGAGCAACTTTTTTCAACACATAAGGAAGAAATGCTGGTTCATTGCGATTAGTTTTAGGACGAGGAAATATATTGCGAGGAATTAAAAAAGGTGCATCTGTTTCTAGCATCAATCTATCTAGAGGAATATAATGAATAATTTTCTGTAAAGGAATTCCTCTTCGTTCATCACAAACCCAACCTGTAATTCCAATATAATAGCCCTGATCTAAATATTGTTTCAATTCATTATATGTTCCTGTAAAGCAATGAACAACAGCTGGGGGTAAATTTGCATGTTCTTTTAAAATAGATATAAAAGCATCTGATGCTTCTCTATCATGCAAAAAAAGTGGCTTTTGAATTTGACATGCTAGTTCCACTTGCAATGCAAACCATTTTTTTTGCACGTCTTGGGGAGAAAAATTTCGATTAAAATCAAGACCGCATTCTCCCACAGCTACTACTTCTTTATGTGACAACAATGCTTTTAATTTCGATAATGTACTGCCATCACAATTTCGGGCATCATGCGGATGAACACCTGCTGTGGAATATACTACATTCTTATATTTTTGTGTCATTTGATAGGATTGTTCGCTAGATCGTAAATTTGTACCAGTTGCAATCAAAATTCGTACATTTTTTGAGAGAGCACGTTGAACAATATCATCTAGATCATTTCGGAAATCAGGACTTTTTAAATTGACTCCAATATCAATAAGTTCTTGCATAAAATATCTTTCTATCTTTTGTATTTAAGGTATTATAATTTTTACACGCATTGTCTTTATTTATATACTTTTTTTTCATATCTTGCCTTTGTATATAAATATACATTGCATTATATATAAAAATCTTGAATAAAAATGCAAAATAAACACTTGCATTATATTTTTTTTAAAGTTAAAATATCTTTATGTTTTCAATATCTTTATGTTTTTAAGCATAGATATGATATATTTTCTTAGACCTATTTTTTATTATTTTTTAAAGGAGATAAATAGTATGCGTATTTTAACAATATTTTTTTGTATTTGTTTATTATTCACTGCTTGTGAACAAAAAGAAACTGTTCAAGATGCAAAGGATGCGACCTCTATGATTACACCACCTATTTCTGAAGTAGGTATTCCAGGTGGCTATATAAAGCAAGATGTAGAATCTCCTGAAATGATCCAAGCTGCCAATAAAGCCATTTCTCTTTTACAAGATGAAAATTCTGGTCTAACTCTAGTAAAACTTAATCTAGCTGCAACACAAGTTGTCGCAGGTATGAATTATTATTTAGAATTTGAAGCAAAGATGGGTGAAACAACAAATGTTTGGAAAGTTATCCTATTCCAAGCATTGGATCAAAGCTATTCTATTACAAAACAAGAAAAAAAATAAAAATATATCGTCCTAAATGTTTGTTTTTTTCACATTTAGAGTGATAAATATCTAAAACCTAAATGTTTGTCAATCAACATTTAGGTTGATATAGTATCCAAGGGATTTGTTGTAAAGAAGATGGATATTCAGAAGAGATTATAAAAGTTTTAAAATATTGACTGAGAGGATCTAGTAAAATAAATACATTACCAGGACGATTATAAGGGAAAGAAAGAAAAGTATTGTAATCTGTACTTGAAAAACAAGGATTAGATCCAAATGGATGAGAATGAAATAAACCAACTTCTATAGGACGCTTTTGGGTTCTATATTTTTCATCTAAATAAATTTCGCATTCTCTAGAACCTTGCATTGTAAAATGAGCAAAAGCATTCCCTGAATTAATATGAAGATCACCTCCCACCCAATCCACAATTTTGACATATTGTTTTCCTTGATACTGACAATGGTAGCCTAGTAAACGTCCTAATGTTTCATTAGGAACTGCTTTTTTGCATTGTTCCTGAATTTCTAACACAACTCTTGATAAAATATAGACTGGATACACTTCATTCTGCATGTTTAGCATCTGCCTTTTGTAAATATTTTGTTAAAGTAATCACATTTCCACGATCATTATACTCAAGTTTATCTACGCATTTACAAATTAACATCATACCAAGACCACCAAAACGCCCATCATTATAACTTTCTTTAGCTTGATTCATTACATTACTCTGTTGTGCATGAAGTAAATATTCTTGCCAATCAAAGCCCTTCCCACTATCTGTAATGGAAATAGTAATTTTTGTTTCATGGAGCAAATACAAAATTTTCAACAATTTATCGCGTCGATGTTTATTGCCATGCTGTGCAGCATTAGCTAAAGCTTCTCGAAATGCAGCGTTCAATGTAATTTGTGTTTCCTCATCTAAACCAGAATCTGCCAACAACGTTGTGCAAATTTTATGTGCATGTTCTATATGTTCTTCTACTGTGGGAAATTCCATCAACACTTCTTGTATAAAACTTTTGTCTCCCTCAATTTCACGTCTTAAAAGCTCATTTGTAATTTTTAAAAATCTTTTGATTTCAAACGGTTCTACAAGAAAATCATCAGGAACAATACAAAAATTCTTTTCTTTGTTTCGTTGTTCTTCTTTTGAATACAGTAAAAGAATCGGCGTGAAATTCATATGAATATCACATTTAATTCTTTCAATAATTTCTTGGTAGTTTTTTACACGCGTGTCAATAATGACAATATGGGGACGAATTTCATCTAGATATAATTCTGCTTCTGGAATAGAATTCGTAATATTCACTTTCCAACCATATTGTTCAAAGTGATATTGAACAATATCTACAAAAACATCAAATTCTGGGAAAACTAAAAGAATAAAATCACGTTGCAATAATTTTAAACGTTGCTCAAATTCAGATTGGACTTGCAATTGAACTTTTTCATTTTTGCACAATTCTAAAAACGAATCTTCTATATCCCAAGATAAAATATGATGAGTGGGTCTTAAAATTCTATTGCCTTTTTCCGTTTCCACAACCCTAGACTCTTCTAATTTCAAATGAAAAGATGCAAATTGTGTAATTTGAACTTCAGTTCCTTTGAGAATTTTCTCTTTAACAAAAGAAAGAAACACTTCTAATGCCTGTATAACAGATGATGTATCCCATTTATTTTTCCCTGCAATTTGACAAGCTAAATCATTTGTAGTAACTCTATTTTTTTTAGCATGAGAAAGAAGAGGAGATAAGAGAATAAAATTTTTTAGTTCCATTTCCTTTCCATCTGCCAAAACTAAGGCAATTTCACGAACAAAAGAAACTAAAAACATCGTTGATTCACTTCTTGTCAAACTCGTTTTTGACTGCAATTCATCTAATATATTTTTTTTAACAATGATCTCCATAACTCCTCACCTGTTTTTTTTAAAACTATGATTTTTTTGCAGCACCTTGAATTTTATTGAGAATGTCCTCTTTTGTAATGATTCCTTTTTCCATTAAGACTAAAGCTAAAATAAGAGATATATTTTTCCCAGATATTAAATTTAGAAAATCTTCATCTAAAGTAGGTTTAGATATTTTTTTCTGATCTTCTAATAATTCACCACCATGATAAAATTGGATAATCGCACGACGGATAGATTCTCGAGATGCTAAAATAGGTTCTACGCGACAATTTGTTAAAAATTGAATTTCTTCAATGACAGAATAATCATTGATATTTGTCATTGCTAATGTAATTTGATCTTCTTTTTTAGAAACTGGAATTACATTATGCTTTTCAATTACATCTCTAGGAATAGATTCCATTAACTTTTTAGGAATTACAACATTTCCAATATCTACTGTTCCGACTCCTGCCAGTTTTCCCATGACAGAAGTTACATCTTCATCAGATACATATCCTAATTTGACTAATAAAGTTGGAAAATTTCCACCAATCTTTTCATACATATTGATAGCAGATTGCAACTGTTTTTTATCAATTTTCTTCTCTTTTAATAATGCCATTCCTAATTTTTTTATATCCATAAAATCCCTCGTTTCATAATCACAACATACAAAAATAATCTTATGCGTAATGCTATCAAACAAAGAACAAACTGTCAAGATTTATCTTAGTTTATATCTTAGTTTTTTGCTCCAGAAAATTATTTTTAATCTCAATTCAATGTATAAAAAAAAATATATATCATAAATATTTTTTTATAGAAAAATTTATAAAAATACGTATACTAAATAGAGGTTTCATTTCACAAAGGAAAATTTATGAAAAAAATTGTATTTACGATAATATTGTGCCTTTGCATATTTTTCACTGGTTGTTTTAGACACCAACATACAGTAGGAAGCGGTCCACACGTAGGAACAGAATATACAGAACATCAATGGTACGCACTTTGGGGACTTGTGCGAATCAATACTCCTGTGAATGAAGGTTTGCTCGTAGAAGCTGAGGATTACAGAATCACGACAAAATTCAGTGGTTGGGACTGCTTACTCAACTTCTTTATTGGTCCATTCAGTTTCTACCGTCGTACCATAGATGTAGAAAAATAAAAATAAAGTCGCCCCATAGTAGGCGATTCCTTACTTATATTATTTTATTTCTAATAAACGATCATATAATTGATCAAACATCTGTTCTAAGGGAAGATTTGTACCTCGTAAACCTTGCACTACATTTTTAGCCCAAATGAGATAGTCTCTACGCTGGTGATTTTCCCAAAAATAAGGAGGATCATCAAGTACAGATTTAACATTGCAAATTTTATCAGCTAATTTTATAAGTTTTGCTTCTGTACACAAAGACGGTGCATGCACAATTTGCAAACGTTTTCGTTCTAATTTTGGTAATGATTTATCATCCGTCACTTGTTGCACAATTTCTAACACCTTAGAGCCAAAACAATTTTCAATCTCTGTAGGAGTCGTTGCTGTATCTTCTAATGTATCGTGCAATAAGGCTGCGACTACAACATTTGCATCTTCCACTTTGCCTACTTCTACCAATAAATTTGCTACTTCAATCGGATGGTTAATATACGGAGTCTGTGCTTTATCCTTTCGTCTTTGTTGAGAATGCTTTATACTAGCAAATAAAACAGCTTGCAAAACATATTTTACATCCATACTTATCTCCTAAAACAGTACATATTTTTATATTTTTCATCAAATAAATAAAGAAGGTAATTTATGAAAAAAATAAAACAACAACAAGGTTTATCCTTAGTTGAAGTAATTGTAGCAGCCACTGTGCTCACTACTTTACTTCTAGGATTATTTGGTTCTTTTTCTTTTGGATTCCTTACTACAGAGAATTCACAACGAAGAGCAGGAAAAGTATTATACGCCCAAGAAGTTATGGAAGCCTGTTTGTCAGAAAAAGTAAATTTAGCAAATCTTCCTCAAATTATCGAAAAAAATAACTCTGACTCGGAAGTAGATAAAAAATACCCTTTTTTTGCTAAAGTCCATAGACGACAAGTAGAAAATAACATTATTCAAATAACTGTTGCAGTATTTGAAAAAGGAGCACCTAACATTACTCCATACAGCGTCACAACATTATCAGATGTTAGTGGTCATTAAAAATAATAACACACACAGTCTTAAAGTTTGGGGGAGTTTCACGTGAAACAAACAAAAAAAGGATTTACTTTACTTGAATTAATGTTTGCTATGACTATTACCTCTATTATAGGAATAGTTATTGTGCGAGCTACGATCAACTCCATGAGCATGTGGCGTACTACTTCAGACGCTGTAACTTATAATCTACAACGTCAAAATACATTTTATTGTTTTGTGCAAGATTTAAAAAAAGCACATTCAGTTACTTTGGATCCTGCTGAATATCCTGCTTTTACAGTCCAAGGACAACCATTAAATACTGTCGTAAAAATACAAGAAATTATTCAAAAAAATACAGAAAACAAATATTTCTTAGATCTTTCTGGATTAGGTGCTGACAATATCATAGGTGCATATATAATTTATAACGTTCGAATGGAAGTGGATAAGCTCAAATTATATAGACAACTGTATATTCCAAATCCTAACTCTGGTGATCCTACAAAACCGTATATCCTTTCCAAAGAAAAAGTTTTATATGTCAATTTAGATCCTGAATTTGATCTTTCTAAAACAGGATCTGAACAGTGGAAACAACTCAATTTTGCTGTAAAAAAATCACAAGATGTGAAAGATAGATATCAAATTTATATGAGATCTATAGGTACCAATGATATAACAAGAGATGTTTCTACTGCTATCTTACTACAATATTAAAAGGGAAAACATGAAACATTTCATACTCATCCTTATATTACTATATACTCCATTGTTTGCTATTATTCAAGAAAATCCAGTTCCATCAGACCCCGAAGAAAATCAACAAGCAAACCGTTTACAATTACCAATAGATCAAGAAACATATTCTCGATATCGATTTACAGTGTCTTCGTTTACAAATCCAAAACAATTTGTAGAAAAAATCCTAAATCAAGAAGACTCTGTTTCGCAAACATTTTATACAAAATTATTGCCAAAAACAAGAAATTTATTAGAAGATTACGAAGAGGGTAGCAACCCTGAATTTATTTTACTACGCTATCTTGTAAGTGACTTAAATTACTGGATAATCCATGAACTCATCTATAATGAAACTACATTTAAGGATGTTCCTTTATCAAAAGAAATCAAATCATTTGTACAATCAAATTTAACAAAAGAAGAAAGAACCTGGATCAATCACATTTTAATTGAAGATGCGTATCCAGAAGAAATCAAAGTAACAGCGGTAAGATATTTTCCCGGAAGTCCGCTTTCCACTGATATAATCATATCTGAAAATACTCAAACACCTGAAGAATATCAAGAATTTCAAAGATATCTTCGAGAAGGAAATACAAATTATCAATTATCTGAAGAAGAAAAAGAAGAATCCAGACAACTAGCATTACCATATTCTCGACAAAGAGTAACACTTTCTGAAGATAATGATTTTTGGACTATATGGATTCCTCTTATCATACTTAGCCTTTTAGGGTTTTATATATATTATAAAAAAAAATATAAATAAAGAGAAAGGAACACATATGAAATTAATAAAGGAACAAAAAGGAAATGCATTACTGCTCACTGTGATTGCAGGCATTGTCATCACAGCACTTTCTGTTGCTTCTGTTCAACTTGTCACCGCAGAACAAAGGTATGTCTATGAAAAAACAAAAACTTTACAAAGTCAATACCTTGCAGAAGCAGGACTAGTCAAAGTAAAAAAATACATTGAAGATAATTATCTAAAAAAAAGATATATGGATTACGACCATATTGATGAAGATCTTGCAGAAGAAAAAACTATTTTTCAAGATATTCCATTAATCTATCCTGATTCTAATCAAACTTTGGCTGGAAACTATACAGTCTCTATTAAAGTTTTAAAAGAAAACGATGTATTCTTACCAGACAATGCTAAGTTTACAGTAGAAGGAAATCAAGCAAAAGCTGTTCGATTTATCAGAACAACATCTATTGGCACAACACCAGGCTCCCATCCTAAAACTACTACAATCACAGCCATCTATAAAGTCAGTGGTAGTCCCTCAAAAGTCTTTGACTATGCATACTTTATCAACAACTGGGGCTGGTGGTATACTAGTAGAATTCTTTGTTATGGGAATTCACGTTCCAATGGATCTTTTGATTTATCTTCTTATCGCCCTATATTACATGGAAAACCTATTTATGAGGAAAGCGATGGACATCTATTCACAGGTGCAGAAACATCTGGAGGTTTATTTGCTTGGAATCAAATAAATGGCAATTTAAGTGCAAATAGCACACAAAATGAAAAACATGCAGGAAACAGGACATCTGCTGTAGAACAAATTGTTATGCCAAATCTCAATAACTTAGCGTACTATGAAAAAATTGCTAAAGAACAACATAACACACGAGATAATAACAATAACCCTATGGCATATATTAAAATAAATGGCATAACACATTGTGACGGTGTATATGGAGACAATCCTGGTGAAAAACAACATCTATATTTAGAAGGTACTAAAGAACATCCTATTGAAATAAAAGGTGTCAATGTTATCCGAGGTGATTTAATCATTCGTGGCTACGTTAAAGGCCAAGGCACTATCTATGTAGGCAACAATGTTTATATTCCTCAAAGAATTATATATAAAAATTATCCTAAAAATTATATGCCTATGAAAAATGGAGAATATTCTGCAGAAAAATCTGACCGAGAAGCTTGGAGACTATCAGAAAAAGATAAAGATTTATTAGGATTATTTGTAAAAGAAAATATTATAATTGGGAACTTTAAGAATCAAACGTGGCGAGAGAGAGTAGGCCCATGGTTAGTCGATGAAGACAATAAAAGTCACGAAGATTCTGGCGAAGATTGCATTCCTAATACTGGAGATCTAAATGAAGGTAATAACAAATGGGATGTAGAATATATTGTAGATGCGGAAGGTAATAAACATCCAATCCCAGGCTCTGGCGAAGACATTGATGGAGATGGCATTGATGAAAGTAGATGGATCAAAAATGAAAATGAAGCATTACAAATGTTTAATTTTCAAGCAAATGATCTTACATCTGCTCATTGGGGCGGAAACATACCTATTAATATTACTTCCTATAGTCAACTCTGTAATTGGGATACAATACAGAATAACCCTGTAACTAGTGGTTCAGGAACTACCACGGACATTTCTCAGATAGATGGTGTCTTATACACAAACCATTTTATAGCTGGTCATATGGTGTCCCCTACAAGTGTTTCTTTTAATGGTGCTTTTATTTGTAGAAATGAAGCCGTGATATTTAATATTAAGAATTACATTATTATGTGCCATGACGATCGACTCACAAATGAAACAGGGGAACGCTTCAACATGGTTCTTCCCAAAACTTGGAATCCCCTAGAACGCATTTCTGTAAAAATCCATTAAAAAACACAGACAATAGCTTAATAAATTAAAATTTCTAATAGCAACTAAATAAACTTAAAATCTACCTAACATTTATAAATCTAGAACAAAAACATAAAATAAATTAATTAAAAATATATAACAACAACTCAAGATTACAATTATAAAAAAAAAGATTCAGACAATAGCTTAATTACCTTGTCTGAATCTTTTTTTTAATATATTCTCTTTATATAACATTCTACCCCAGAGCAAACTAATTCCCCAGAACAACTCCCCAGAACAAATCCCCAGAGCAACTTTTGCCTCCCCAGAGTAAAATAACTCCTCCCCAGAGCAACCTCCCCAGAGCAAGTCCCCAGAGTAAAATTCCACCCCAAAGCAACCTCCCCCGAGCAAAATTACCTCCCCAGAGCAACTTTCCCTCCCCAGAGTAACTTTCCCTCCCCAGAGCAACCTCCCCAGAGCAAGTCCCAGAGTAAAATTCCACCCCAAAGCAACCTCCCCCGAGCAAAATTACCTCCCCAGAGCAACTTTCCCTCCCCAGAGTAACTTTCCCTCCCCACAGCACCTTTCCCTCCCCCGAGCAACTTTCCCTCCCCACAGAAACATTCCCACCCCAGAGAAACTCTCCCCCC
>JAGOMP010000066.1 GCA_017993505.1 Planctomycetota bacterium | reverse complement strand
GTGCTTGTCTAATCATCTAATTTAATTATATACATGCATTAGACAGGTCTTTTTAAGTGCTTGTCTAATCATCTAATTTAATTATATACATGCATTAGACAGGTCTTTTTAAGTGCTTGTCTAATCATTTAATTTAATTATACACATGCATTGGACAGATCTTTTTTTGTGCTTGTCTAATCATCTAATTTAATTATATACATGCATTGGACAGATCTTTTTTTGTGCTTGTCTAATCATCTAATTTAATTATATACATGCATTAGACAGGTCTTTTTAAGTGCTTGTCTAATCATCTAATTTAATTATATACATGCATTGGCAGGTCTTTTTTTTGTATTAGGACAGTGCTTTTTTTGAAAATTTGCTTTGCTCTGGGGAGGGAAATTACTCTGGGGAGGGAAATTACTCTGGGGAGGGAAATTACTCTGGGGAGGAAAAGTTGCTCTGGGGCGAATCTGCTCTGGGGAGGGAATTTTCTCTGGGGAGGGAAAGTTGCTCTGGGGAGGGAAATTTTCTCTGGGGAGGCAAATGTTGCTCTGGGGCGAATCTGCTCTGGGGAGGGAATTTTCTCTGGGGAGGCAAATGTTGCTCTGGGGAGGGAATTTTCTCTGGGGAGGCAAATGTTGCTCTGGGGAGGAAAGTTGCTCTGGGGAGGAAAGTTGCTCTGGGGAGGGAAAGTTGCTCTGGGGAGGGAAATTTGCTCTGGGGAGGAAAGTTGCTCTGGGGAGGAAAGTTGCTCTGGGGAGGGAAAGTTGCTCTGGGGAGGGAATGTTACTCTGGGGAAACAAATTTGCTCTGAGTTGCTCTGGGGAGGAAAAGTTGCTCTGGGAGGGAAATTTGCTCTGGGGCGAATCTGCTCTGGGGAGGGAAATTTGCTTTGAAAAAAAATATTGCTCCAGATGTTGGTTCTGGAGCAATATTTTATAATTTTGTATATGTTGTGTTTTTCATTTAGATGGTGTTTTTTTTTATTGTGTTAATCTTTTAAAAACATAGAGTGGTAGTTGTGGCATTCTTGGCAGTTTGTGCCTTTTTCTTCTTTGTTTTCATGGCATTTATTGCAATATTCTATGTTTAATGGAGTTTGTGTTGCTCGTTTTGTATTTGTTCGAAGATTGCCATGGCAATCTTCGCAAGAAATATATAGGTGTTGTTGTGCTTGTGAACTATGAGAAAAGTTGTCATATTTTCGTTGTATAGTTTGGTTTTGTGGAGACCATGTATTTCGTACAATGTCGTAATGACAATATACGCATAATGTAAGTTCTTTGTAGTTTTCACCGTAATTGTAATGTCCTAGGTGGCATTTTCTACATGTGTCTTCTTTTGGAAGTGTTTTGAAGTTTTCATTGTCTAGGATGTGGCATGCTTGGCAACTTTTTTGATAAAAAAGGACTCGGTAGGCTCGTTCTTCCATGTTTGTTAAATGGTGTATATGGTTAAAAGAAAGAGCGTCTCTTGTAGTTTGTTCTGTTTGTACTTGGATTTCTTTTCCTTGTGTGTGGCATTTTGTACAAACAAGTTCTATATCGAGTTTTTGAGCTGTGTCTTTTCGAATGCCTTGGTCATGACAAAATAGGCAATCTTCATATTCTTCTGTTCGTTCTAGATGTCGTTGATGAATAAATCGTAGTTCTCCATCGATTGGGTTTGAAATGGGGTCTGAACCTTTCCAAGTGATTTTTTTGATTTGTGGTTCAGAAAAGGGGGTGCGTATTAATGTTTGTAAAGGTGAATCGTGTTGGGGATCGTCTTCATGGCATTTGTGGCATAAGTCCCAATTTCCATGGTCTTTTACTGTATAGTCTGCATGACATTCTAAGCATGTTTCATGTTTGACGACAGGCAGGAGTTTTTCGTTTTTATCACCTAGTTCTTGGTGACAACGCTGGCATGTTAAGTCATATTCTAATCGAAAATGAAGTTCATGGTTAAAGTTTTGTAAAATGAATGGTTTTGTATGAACTGCATGTGTTTCTTGTACAGGAGGTACATTTTTATGAAATAAGGCATTTTCATGGCAAGAAATACACCATTCATTATTTTTCATATATTTTGTAGATGTAATTCCTTCTGGATCTATGTGATGGTCTGTATGACATAATGTGCAAGAGATTGCAGTTAAAGGAAGTGGATGGCTTTTGATGTCATATGTTTCTTCGTAATGACATATACCGCATTTTTCTGAAGCAATGCCTTCAAAAGGTGTGTGACATTCTATGCAGGAGATGCCTTCATGTATATTATATAAAGGATTTGGTCGCCAAATATATTCACCTGCAAAGTAAAAAGCTAAACTAGGAAATACAATTCCTATGATAAAAAAAATACTTAGAAAAGGCAAATATTGTTTATATGATTGCCTTATTGTTTTGTCTTTTGCATATTGTTGTATTGTAGAAATAGGTTGAAAATTTTCTGATTTGATTTCTGTAAAAAGAATCGCATGATGAGGACATTCATTTTGGCAATATGCTATGCCAGTTTGTAAGCACTTTTCACATTGAAATTGATTTCCAAATTTTTTACATATTGTTAAGCAACGACCGCATTTTGTACATTTATTTATGTCAATTGCGATTGTTTTGTGTATTTCTTGTTCCATAGACAATGCCATTTTTTATAAATTGAATGATCTTTGTAAAGCGTTATAAATCTATCTTATAATTTTTTTTTTATTGTTAAGCAATGACCGCATTTTGTACATTTATTTATGTCAATTGCGATTGTTTTGTGTATTTCTTGTTCCATAGACAATGCTATTTTTTATAAATTGAATGATCTTTGTAAAGCTTTATAAATCTATCTTATAATTTCTTTTTTTAGAGTCAAGATTTATTTTTAGCTAGCTTTTCAGGTTTGTTTTTTGATATAATATCATAAAATTTTAAAATTTTTATAAAAAAACAGTAAAGTTTTTTATTTTCGTGAATATTGAGTTTGTTTTCAAGATATTGTTGAAAACAAATTCAATATTTCGCGTTGATGGATAACATTTTTATTGTTTTTCATAAAAATTAAAAATGTAGCATTGACGGAATGCATGTACAATAACTATTAGTTGTTATATCAAAATAATATACGATGATAAGCAAAATTTGATAGGGAGACTTCCCCGATTTGTTCATGGAAGTCATCAGTTTGTTGATAATAGATCGTATTTTGCAGAAAGGAGAAAGCAAGGAGTATGTTTTTTGTATTTCTTGCTGAGTAATGATTATGGAAAGTAAGATTAAGGCAAATTTAGAACGTCGAATTCAAAAATTAGAACGTCCTGTTTATGTCGTGCTTCCAGAGTGTCATTCTGCGAATGTACAAGAAGCATTTCGTATTTTGTTGAAGTATCCAATGATTCGACCTGTAGCATTGAGTCATGCAATGTTGCAGAGCAAATTATTAGATCCGTTGATTGATTGTTGTTTGGAAGACTATTGGACGCTTACAAAAACATTTTATGGTAAGCAGTGTAAAAAAGGTCGTATGACACAAGAAGAAG
This sequence comes from Planctomycetota bacterium, assembly GCA_017993505.1. Lineage (GTDB taxonomy): Bacteria > Planctomycetota > Uabimicrobiia > Uabimicrobiales > JABWCH01 > JAGOMP01. The sequence continues at coordinate 14,600 of JAGOMP010000066.1, read as the reverse complement.
TTGATCAATTTGACTTAGATGCTGCTCGAAAGGAATTGTACGAGCCTTTGAATTTAGCATTGATGATGACTCGCTATGGTTATACAGATGCTGAAGTAGGAGGCGTAGAGGTCACAACTGCAGATCATACAAGAAAAACTTTGTATATGATTGATAAAAGACAAGATCAAAAAAATATAGTTTGCTGTGCTACTGTAGAATTTTGTGAGCCACATATTATCAACGACACAGAAACTAATTCTATATTTGAACAAAAATTTATGACAGTTGTAGATCCAGCTTTAGGTAAAGCTGCTATGGAATATAGCTTTTTAACTGCCCCAACGATTTTAAAATCGTTATGGGATAGCAATAGCATCACGCAAGAAGTGTATGATGCAGAAATAGCTAAAATTGAAAAAGAGAAAAAAGCATATATTCTACTAAAAGTAGAACAAGCTTTAACAGGATTGCAACGTCATAAAATGTTGACAAATGAACCTGCTATCGGTGCATTTGTCAATCATTCTACAGCTGGATCTGATAAAATGAGCATATATGCTCGTTTTTTAAGAGAAGAGGTCATCCCAGCCATTATAGCAAAATTAGAAGAGGTTCGAGATCAAGATGAGTATTTAAAAGATGCTCAGTTTATTAGCCAAGAATGTCAAGTAGAAGCAGCAAGTGATATTCGAATTGCCCGTAAAAAGGCAAAGGATGTTCCTTATGCTGGATATGCTAATGTTCATGTATGCAGTGCAGTTGATGCTGCAAACCAACATTTTAAAACTTTTATGTGTTTTATGGATACTGTGTCCATGATTTCTTGGGCAGGATTTCGAAAACCAGTGTACGACCTTTCTAGAAGTGCATCTGTAGATGATATTGTCTTAAGTTCTTTAATTGCTGTAGTGCAATCGAGTGATTGTTCTGATCATCCAGATAGAGAAGTTTGGTATAATAAGACCTTAGAGGTTTTTAATCAATTTCATCCAGAAAAAGTATAATAGATACGTTTTCTAAAAAAGGAGCTTTTCGCTCCTTTTTTTTATATGTAGATAAAAAATTATGTATCATAATGAGAACAAGCCACAGTAGCAACGAAGACTCGGAGAATGCCTGCTTGTTTTAAAACTTTGGTGCATTCTTGTACTGTTGAACCTGTTGTAAAGACATCATCCACTAGAAGCACTGTTTTATTTTGCCAGTTTTGTGCGAGATCTGGAGAGACAGTAAATACTCCTAGGATATTTTTTTTTCGTTCTTGAGCACTTAAGGTAGATTGTTGTTTTTTTCGTTTTGTTTGTCGAAGTAAATTAGGGATGAAAGGAATATTCCATTCTTTAGCAACCATTTTAGCTAGTAGATAGGAGTGATTGTATCCTCGTTGAATTTCATCGAAAAAATACATAGGTACAGGAATCACTACGTCAAAAGGCTTTGCAAAAGGATATTTTTTTAAATGTCGGATAAGAATTTTCCCTAAAACATAGTGAAGATGGTATTGTTTTTTAAATTTTAAGTCTAAAATAAGTTTTCGAAGATTTTTTTCATATAGACCACTAGAACGGACGCTAGAAAAAGAAAAATGCCAGTTTTTACATCTAGGACATCGTTTTAAGGAAGGAATGCCTTTTCCAAGGGATTTTCCACAATGTTGACAAATTTCATATCTTGTTAATGGTAAGTTGTGTAAACAAGAATAACATAAAAATTGATGGCTTGTATTTCCTATGAATTTTTTGCAAATATAGCAATGTCTTGGATAGATAATGTCTAAGACAATATCTATGAGTGGAAGGAAATGTTTTTTTATGTTCATTTTTATGTTCCCTTGAATACAAAGAAATATGCAAAATATAATGGATATATATTGATTTATTATGCAAATATAATGGATAATATTGATTTATTATGCAAATAGGGCTTGTATTTTTTCTGGTGTGATAGGAGTTTGCACAATTCCTTTTTCTGTGACAATGCCAGTAATGTATTGATGCGGTGTTACGTCAAAGGCTGGAGAGTACGCATTTGTTTTCAAAGGTGCGATTTGTATCCCATATGGTTTTGTGATTTCATCAGAATGGCGTTCTTCGATTTCAATAGATTGTCCATTAGGAATAGTTATGTCAAATGTTGATAAGGGAGCTACAATGTAAAACGGAATATGATGTACCCAAGCTGAAATCGCTATACCATATGTTCCAATTTTGTTGGCTGTGTCACCGTTGGTAGCGATTCTATCAGCACCTACGAAAATAGCATCAATTTTGCCTTGTTGCATGAGGAATGCTGCTGTGTTGTCGCATATAAGAGTGTATGGAATTTTCATTTGTTGCAATTCCCAAGATGTGAGTCGTGCACCTTGCCATAAAGGGCGTGTTTCATTTGCATATACATGAATGTCTTTGTTTTGTGCTTTTGCAGTAAAAAAAGTAGCTAAGGCTGTTCCAAAGCCTGAAGTAGCAAGTCCACCAGCATTACAATGAGTCATTAAGTTTGCTTTATTAGGAATGAGGCTAGCACCGTATTCACCAAGTTTTTTGCAAACTTCTATGTCTTCTTGGTGGATTTTGCAAGCTTCTTGAAATAATATTTGTTTGATTGTTTCTATTGTTTCTTGTTCATGTTCTTTGGCAGTTCGTTTCATTCTGTCCAATGCCCAAAATAAGTTGACGGCTGTGGGACGAGAACTTGCTAAGTAGTCTGTTACTTTTTCAATGTTTTTTTGTAGATTTTCTGTTATATTTTGAATTCCAAGAATAACTCCATATGCCGCTGCAATTCCAATAGCTGGTGCACCTCGCACTTGTAAACGTTTGATAGCTTCCCAAGTTGCTTCGATGTTGTGTAAATCAATATATTTTTGTTGTTGTGGCAGGAGTGTTTGATCTAAGATGACTAAATGACCTTCTTTCCAATTCCCTTTCCAATACATGGGCTTTATTTCCATTGTTTTTTCCTAAAAAAAGTTGCATTGTGCTAGATGTTTTTAAAATAATTATATTAATTTTTTAATGTTTTATAAAATATTTTATGCAATAATTATGTTCTCTATACAGTGTTTTATTATTTTTTACGTTATTATATCATGTTTTTTTATGGAAGAAAGGAATTTTATAATGGAATCTGTGGAAAATCTTGCTGATATGCAAGGTGATTTACGAGGTATTTTTTTTGATATTGATGATACATTTACTTTGCATGGTAAGATTTATGCTTGTGCATTTGAAAGTATTTGGACTGCATATAAGCAAGGTTTACGTGTTATTCCTATCACAGGGCGACCTGCTGGGTGGGCAGATCATATGGCTCGGATGTGGCCTATTACTTCGATTGTAGGAGAAAACGGGGCATTTTATTTTTATATGAATCAAGGAAAGATGTGTCGTAAATATATTCAATCTGAAGAAGAACGAAAACAATCATGGCTGTTGTTAGAACAGATTCGAGAACGAGTCTTACAAGAAGTACCAGGTGCAAAAGTTTCAGCAGACCAAGCATATCGTGAATCTGATTTAGCGATTGATTTTTGTGAAGATGTGCCTGCTCTGGGGAAAGAAGATGTAGATAAGATTGTTTCTATTTTTCAAGAATTTGGAGCACAAGCTAAGATTAGTTCTATTCATGTGAATGGTTGGTTTGGAGAATTTAATAAATTGTCGACTTGCTTGCAAATGGTTCATGAATTGTGGGGGGAAACAGAAGAAGAAGTGCGTAAACATTATGTGTTTTGCGGAGATTCTCCGAATGATGAACCAATGTTTTCGTTTTTTGATTATTCCGTAGGTGTAGCAAATGTTATGAATTATGTAGATAGAATGAAGTTTTTACCTAGATATATTACGAAATCACAAGGTAGTGAGGGATTTGCAGAAATGATGTCTATATTGTTATCGAATAGGAAGGAAGAAGAAAATGTTTCTTAATAATGTCTATCTTGTTATCGAATAGGAAGGAATAGGGAAGTTTTTCTTAAAGATGTTTGTCTATTGACCGAATTAATGAATAAGAAATTTTACTTAAAGATGTTTGTCTATTGATCTAATAGAAAGGAATAGGAAAGTAGTTTCCCCACAAATATTTGTGGGGAAACAGGAAATTATTGTACATCTTTTACTGCAAAGTCTTTTAAAGCTTCCATTGCACGTTGTACATTTACAACACGTAAGTAGCAATATGCGTTTGGACCTGTTGCACTACCATAAGCATATTCTAAGTTTATTTTTTCTTCTAAAAGTTTTGTGGCGATTTTGTTCAATGCACCTGGTGAATTGGAAAGAGGAAGTCGAATCATATCCGTATCAATGACTAAAACTCCCACTTCGCCTAAACGATGCATAGCCTCAATAGGTTTATCTACAACGAGTCTGATAACGGCATGATCAATGGAGTCCATCACAGAAACTGCTTCGATATTGATATTTTGGCTGAGTAAGTCTTGTGTTAAGCGACAAAGTGCACCAGGTTGATTTTCTAAGAAAATAGCAAGTTGTTTAACTATCTTCATGGTATGCCTTTCTATTATTTGGCGTAAATTTTTTAAAATTCTTCAAGAAAAATAGATTATATTTTTCCACGAAAATTTCAATGTGTCTACTAAATTTTTATGCAAGATTGGATTGTATTAAAAATGAATTGTATTTTTCTACGAAAATTTTAATGTGTCTACTAAATTTTTATGCAAGATTGGATTGTATTAAATTTTGTAAGTCTTTTACTATAGTCTTTGTTTCTTGTAGCTGTTTAAATGCATCGCTTTGTTTTGATTGTAATTCTTGGAGGTGTGTATGGGCAGCTACTTGTTTTGTTTTAACGTCTTCTAATGTTTTATGTGCATGAGTTTGATTTGTTTTGATAGCATCAAATTGTTGAAAAACTTCCGCTTGTTTGGCTTGCATTTGATTTAATGTTTTATGTGCTTCACTTTGTTGTTGCTTCATAGCGTCAATTTGTTGTCGTTCCTTTTCTTGAGTATTGAAAATAGAAGCAAGTTGATCGTGTGCGTTATTACCTTGATTTTTCATGGCTTCGAGTTGTTGGTGTGCCTTTTCTTGTTGTTGTCGAATATTTTCAATAGTTTGAACAAGTGTTTTGTGTTCGGCCTTCATCTCGGCTAGTTCTTTATGTGCTACAGCTTGTTGTTCTTTCATGTCTGCCAATATTTTTCCATTGTTCTCTTGGGTTTTGTGAATAGCTTCCATTTTAGATGGAATGGGTTCTTGTCCTTGTTTTACAATTTCAAGTTGTTTAAATGCATTTTCTTGTTTTTGTTGGATAGCTTCTACTTTTTGGTGTGCTGTTTCTTGGCGTTTGAGAACATCAGATAAGATTTCATGTGCTTTTGCTTGTTTTTCTTGGCATTCTTGCAATTGTTTATGTGCTTCTTCTTGTTTTTCTTGCATAGTTTTTAATGCATCTTGGAGAGGATTTATAGTTTTTAATAAAGCGTCTCTTAGAGCATCAAATTGTCCTTGTAATTGTTGATTTTCGCTATCATTATCTTTTGATTGTGCCATTAATTTTTTAATGGACTTTTTTACACCTCTGATAGAACAGAGGGAGAAAAATGCAAATACTGCAGCAACTAATGCTGTAAGAAAAATTTCAGTACCTGGAATGGGAATTACGGGCATTTTTTTTCCTTTCTGATTATTCATAGAAGAATGGTATATCTATGTTTCATATAACTTATACGTATTTTGACTTTTTTTTAAAATCTTTTTATTCTATATTATCATAAAATCTTATAAAAATAAATGAAAGTTTTTTTATTTCAAAAAAAAAATAAAAAAAAATGTATTGACAAATTAATTTTTTATGATATAATGCATTTCAGTTAATTTAAGGGCGATTAGCTCAGTTGGTTTAGAGCGCTTGCCTTACAAGCAAGATGTCGGCGGTTCGAGTCCGTCATCGCCCACCAAAAAAAAATATGGAGTCGTAGCTCAATTGGTTAGAGTACTGGACTGTCGATCCAGTGGTTGCGGGTTCGAGTCCCGTCGGCTTCGCCATATTTTTTTTTATTTTTTATATGGAATGTAACGCAATTGATAAAGTGGAGTCGTAGCTCAATTGGTTAGAGTACTGGACTGTCGATCCAGTGGTTGCGGGTTCGAGTCCCGTCGGCTTCGCCAAAGCATTGCTAAAAATAACATTGTTTGAAAAAGCATTGTTATTTTTAGCAATGCTTTTTTTATTCCTATTATGTTTTTCTTTTTGTTTTGTTATGATATTGTTTTTTTTTTGATTTATAGTACAATAAACATAGAAGAAAAAATGAATGTAAAGTGAAAAGTCTTCCATGAAAATAGAATGTATTTTCTAAGAGAGGAAATCGGAAGATGTTGCATAAACAAGAAGCAATTATAATACGAGCAATAGATTATAGCGACAGCAGTCAAATTTTTACAATGATTACGCCAAAACGTGGCAAAATTGGAATGATTGCCAAAGGTTTGAAACGTCCTAAAAATCCATATCAAAGTGCTATGCAAACATTGAATTATATTAATGTTGTGTATTATCAAAAAGATGAGAATAAGTTAAGTATTTTTAAAGAATGTTCGATTTGCAATCCATTTTTAGGGATACGAAAAAATTTAGAAAGTATTTACGCAGCATTATATTGTACAGAATTGATTCGAGAGGTAAGCCAAGAAGAACAAACTGAAGAAAAAACGTTTAAATTGTTGAGATACTCTTTATTTAAATTGGCAGAACAAGTCTCGCCACGTAATATCACGCTGTATTTTACTTGGTATTTATTGAATATTGAAGGAGTTCTTCCACCTTTGTATTGTTGTGCAAAATGTAAACAATCTATTGATCTGACGGGCATGTATGTATTTTATTCGAATCGCAGTGCACTTTTTTGTAGCCGTTGTAATCCTATTTCGTTAGATGCACAAATAAAGATACATGGTTCTGCACTTGTGAAATTATATCAAATGTTGCAAGAAACACCTCAATATAACTTAAGTACTATTCAATATACGACGCAAGAATATCAAGAGTTGATTGCACTGTTTACTATCTATATTCAAAAAGAATTAGAAAAAAGAACAAACCTCTTTCGTTACTTACAGAAACTTACATATTAAAAAGAGGTAGCCTATGCAAAAAAATCTCATTATAAAAGATGGATATCTTGTCGTTACAGAGCAAACAGATACTCCCATTCGAGTGTATCTAGCACCTGATGAAGAAGAGAAAAATTATATTATCAGCAATTATAATATTGATAGCCATACATTACAATGTGCTTTGGATCCAGATGAAGTTTCTCACATTGAATTTGATGAAGGAAATATTTATCTTATTTGGAAATGTCCTCAAAATTGTTTTAGTTTAGAAGAGCATTATTTTAATGTTTCCTCTGTTGGAATTTTTCTTTTCCCAGATAAGTTGATTTTGATTCTTTCTGAAAATATTCCTCTTTTTAATCGTAATCATTATTTTAAGTCTAGTTCTCTTATAGATGTGATGCTTACGTTTTTATATCATACTATTCGACATTATCTAGATCATTTAAAAGCAATTAAGTTGATGTCAAGAGAAATTCAAGCAAAAGTAAATACTTCGATGGCAAATGAACATTTGATCCAAATGTTTAATTTAGTAGAGAGTCTTGTATATTATTTGAATGCAATTAGTTCAAATAATATGACGCTTCAAAAATTGCGAATTCATTTTGAAAAAATAAATTGTCCTGAAGAAAGAATTGAGTTTTTAGATGATATTATGATTGAAAATAAGCAATGTTATAAACAAGCTGAAATTTATTCGCAAGTTATGGGTGGCTTGATGGATTCACGGGCAAGTATTGTGAATAATAATATGAATGTTTTGATGAAAAAGTTGACAATCATTAATATTATTTTTCTTCCTTTGAATTTGATTGCTGGTATTGGCGGAATGTCAGAATATAGTATGATGACGCAAGGGATTGATTGGAAAATTTCCTATGCTCTTGTTTGTATTGCTATGATTATGATTGGTTGGGCAACCGCTCATTGGTTGAATTCTATAAGTTCTAGTCAAAAGAAATAAAACATGCTTTGAAAAAATATGTAAAAAAAACAGGAAGTGTAAAAACTTCCTGTTTTTTTACATATTTTTATTTTAATGAAACACATAACAAGGAGGAAAGCCTCCATAATTTTAGAAGAGACCTCGGAAACAAATATATGAAAGAGAATAAGGTCTCATAGTTTTCTTGGTTTGCAATTATTTTTTATATATCTTCTTGGTTTACATTTTGTTTTGTATCTAGTTTTGTAACTTTAAGTCGATCAATGCGACGAGGACTTACTTCAAGAACTGTAAATTCTATGTTTTCCCAATAGAATGTTTCTGCTTTTTTAGGAATGTGACCAATAAAAGAAAAGAGAAAACCACCAATAGTTTCATATCCTTCATCAGAAGGAATTTCAACGTCTAGTATTTCATTGAGTTCATCGACATGAAAGCGAGCATCAACTTCAACAATATTTTCTTGGATAAATCGAAAAGGTGTGTAACTTTCACCATCATATTCATCTTGAATTTCGCCAACAATTTCTTCAATGATGTCTTCAATGGTAACGATTCCTGCTGTTCCACCGTATTCATCCACTACAACAGCCATGTGAATTTTTTGTTTTTGAAATTCCATGAGAAGACTTCCAATTCGTTTTGTTTCTGGTACAAAGTAGGGATGGCGAATGAGTTTCTCTAATTTTAAATCATTTCGTGTGTCTTGTTCCCAATATTGCAGTAAGTCTTTGATGTATAAGATGCCAATAATGTCGTCTTTGTTTTCTTTATAAATTGGGATTCTTGAATGCCCTTCGTTTACAATTTGTCCAATCAGTGTTTCGATGGGGGAATCAAGAGCAAGACAAAATATATCTGTTCTAGGAGTCATAACTTCTTGGACTTCGCTGTCTTTGAGTTCGATAATCGCTTCAATCATTTCTTTTTCTGTTTCTTGTAGTACTCCTTCTTTTTGTCCTTCTTGGACTACGCTAAGTATTTCTTTTTCAATTGCTTCTGCTGAAGCAACGATGGGAGCGGGTTGAAAGAATTTTTCTAAAGGGCTGATGATTCGATAAATGGGTTCTGCTAGCCAACAAAGAAGCCAATATATTATATTAGTAAAGTTCCAAATTCCTAGAAGAATGCTTTCTGGTTTGATTTTTGCTAAGACTTCTGGAATTCCTTTGCATAAAAGAATAATGATAGAAAGAGCAATGCTTGCTGCAAAGAGTAAACTTTCTTGGGTAACATGTCCGTCTTTTGCAAAAAATAGAATAAGTGTGACTATTAATAGAAAGTTGGCAAAAGTGGAAACTATCGATAATGCCAACATAATTTTTTCTCTACGTTCCCAGTATTTTGTAAATCGGTCTCTTGCTCGTTTTGTTTCTAGCATTCCTTCAAATTTTGCTGGAGAAATATAGGCTAGTGCATATTTCCCCAATGAACAGATGATGGAAAAGAATATTGATATAGTAGCGGTTATAATAAGGCTACTTCCAGACGGTTCCAAGTTATTTCTCCTAATTATTTTGTTTGTATTTGATTATGTTGTTGATTCCGTCCTTTACTTCTTCATTGACGGCTTTTTGTGTTCGTTTGTCTTCAGCATCAATTTGCATATAATAATATAAACGTGTTTGATTAGGAGAAAGATTGATAAAGCCAATTTGCACTTTTAATAATTTGAATCTGTCTCCTACTAAAGAGCTTTTTGTTTCTGGTAAGAGTTGTTTGTCAATCCACCACATATCTGCTTGTAATTTACCTTGAAATTTTCGATCCATAGATATAACAGTCCATTGAGCTTGCGTTATTTTTTTATGATCTTCTTGGATTTGAAAAATTTCTCCAATCAACCAATGTTTGAATATGAGTCGATATATGGCACTTGTATTTGTTTCTTGTATTGTGTTTTTTTTGGAAAAATAGTCGCCATCTTCTAAATTTTTTGTATTGTTTTTGTAGCCATAGTAGTAATCTTCATAGTTGCCTTGAACATCTGCAATGGCATAGGCTGAATATGGGACTTGAGTTGATTGGGGGGCACGAAAAATTGTGATGTTGCTATCTTGACTAAAAATATATGATTGAATGAATAATAAGCATAAGATTATTGTTTGCATTTTTCTTGTTTTGTTTTTTTGTTAATGTTTTGAATTTTATTTTCCCATTGAATTTTCCATTGAATTACAGAATCTTTTCTTTGATTTTCAGATTCATAGTACTGGTAATTTGTTTCTATGTTTGTAAGTTTTTTGAGTACTTCTGCGACATTACGTCGTACATAGGCTTCAGAATCATGGAGTAATTCCCACATATAGGGTACGCTGTCTAAATAATTTAGTTTGCCTAATGTTTGGCATGTTTGAACTCGAATATAAGGGGATGTATCTTGTAAATATGGATAAAGATAATTGAGTGTGTTTGGTTCTTTAATGTATTCACAAGTTTTAATGGCTTCCATTTTTACGAATTCATTTTTATCATTGAGTAAATCAAATATATATTTTTTGTAATCTATAGCGTCGTTTTGTATTTTTTGCAAAAAGATAATTTTTAGATAAGCATTTTCATTATGTATAATTTTCCCCCAATATTCTGCCAATTTTTTGGGTTCTACCATTTCTAATGCTATTTCTGGTTCTATTATATCATTTGATATTATTTTTTCAAAATAAATTAAACGATCTTGTTGAAAACTGTCTTTATCTGGAGGTGTTAAGTCTGCATCTACCTTTTCTTCCATTCTTTTGCTAATTTCGATTAAGTAAATAGGGAAAAAAGCAATAAGAATGCTACGATCGCTTAAATGGCCATGTAAGAGTTTTTGTTCCCAAAAATGTGGAGTAAGAATTTCTTGATGAGAAAATGTGTTTTTTTCAATTTTTTGGGATATTAGATATCCCATATTTTTATTTAAGCAACCTGTTAAAAATATAGTAAATAGAATGAATGTCCTAAAGAAAAAACGATTCATTTTTTTTCTCTAAAATAATGTTTCATCAATTAAATATTGTTTATTGATGAATTATTCATGCAATTGGAAGGATTTTATAGTATTTTTAATAAAGTCAGGATTTTCTTTTTCAATTTTTTCTGTAAATGAAAAAATAATACCATACGCTGTTGTGGAACTTTTGAGAACAATTAAACATAGCTTATTTCCAGATTTAGATTCATTTTTCATATCAATCATTCTACCCTCATAGTCTGATATAGTAATGTTAGATTCTTTTAGAATTTCGATTTCTGTATCAGAAAGAGCACAATGACGGAACATTTCTAGAATGATATCTAGGGAGAGGTCAGACATATTTTTTAATGGGAAGGCAATGACACTTAAACTAATGCTTTGATCTTGGTATTTTTTAGAATCACATGCAAATAATACTGTTCCACCAATATTTGTATAGTCCCAAGTCGTAGGTAAATTGATATTAAAAAGATTGCTCTTTATTAATTGTACTGATTTTGTAATATTTAAGTTATCGTAGGATTCCCATTTTTTTTGTGTAAATTGTACGGAATTTAATATTGTTTTCCCATATTTTTCAAAAACTGTTTTTGGCCCCATTAATGTAAAGATATATAAAAGATCGTCTTTTTGTCCTAAAACCCACCAAGCTTTTTTAGTTTTATTTTCTTCTTGAAATTTATTTAAAGATAGAAATATACCTTCAATTCCACCAAATTCAATTTCTTCTTCTATATCTTGGTCTGATTTAGAATCATTTCTTTTAAGTAAAAGACTGATTGTTTCCACTTCTAAGAAGTCCAAGCCACCTAAAATAGAAATATTAAGTTCTGTTCCAGCGAATTCACCTTCTGAAACAGTAGCTGAAATAGAAAGTGAGGATGTATGAATTTCCCATCCAAATGGAACAATGACTTTAATTAAGTCATTGAAAACTTCGATATTTTCTTCTGCAATCATATTTATAGGAAATGTTTTTTGAGTGCCAGTGGGAAGATGTTTGATGTGGATATTATCTGTTTTGCTTGTCCAAGGAGATTGGTATTTGCCATTTATAAATGTTCCTTTGTCTGCAGTCAGTTGAAGATCTGTTTCCAAGGCAGGAATTTTTACTTCATCTTTGAATATCTGAATGGAGTAAGATACAGATTGACCTACTTTAGGTTGTGTTGGCGTAAATTGTGCTTCTATGGTATATATTGGATCTTTAGGTTTTATTGGTTCAGGAGCAGGACGGGATGGTTCTGGAGATGGGAGAGGTGTTGTACTTTGTTCCCATTGAGGTAATTCTTGTATGAGGGGAGAAGATGATATTGTTTCTGTTGTTGCAATAAAAGTTTCAGGTTGTTGTTTTGACTCTATAATTTCCAGTTGAATGTTTTGTGTGAGTTTTTTTCCTAGATAGTGAAATGTTAAGGTATCTTCACTAGCTTGCATGGGAGCATAGTAAATGCCATTTTCTATTTTCCCATGTAAACATTGCATGTCAATTTGAATATCTGTACTGTCTATTGGTTGATTTTGTTTTTCTAATAAAGTAGTTATTTGATATTGTTTGCCTGTTTGAAGTTTTATAGCGGAAGGATTTACATTTATGTTTTGTTGTTGACAATTGGTAAATAAGAATAAGATTATCAACATTCCAAGAAAAATTTGTAATTGTTTCATGGCTTCCTCTTTTATGTTTATCATCTTGTTTAAATCGAACCAATTTAATTTAAAGAGAAGTATGTTTAGAAATATTTTATCTATTTTTCATTCTTTTTATATATAAAAATCTAACAATTAGAAAATTTTCTAATTGTTAGGCATATATATATTATTTTTTTTGCAAATAAGATAATTATTTCTTTTTGGTCGTGGTAGTTTTCTTATTTTTTTTAGCAGTTTCTTTGACTTTCGCTACAGTTGTCTCGTTGACATCAGGCTCTAGTGTTTTTTCTGCTTCTGTTTTTTCTTCTTTTTTAGTAGTTTTCTTATTTTTTTTAGCAGTTTCTTTGACTTCCGCTATAGGTTCTTCCTTGATATCAAGCAGAGGAGTTTCTTCTGTTTTTAGAGTTGCTTCTTTCTCTTTTTTAGTAGTTTTTTTTGCTTTTTTAGTAGTTTTTTTAACTTCAGCTACAGGTTCTTCTTTAACATCAGGTACAGTTTCTTTTTGTTCTTGAATGATTGCTTCTTCTTTTTTAGTAGTTTTTTTTGCTTTTTTAGTAGTTTTTTTAACTTCAGCTACAGGCTCTTCTTTAACATCAGGTACAGTTTCTTTTTGTTCTTGAATGATTGCTTCTTCTTTTTTAGTAGTTTTTTTTGCTTTTTTAGTAGTTTTTTTAACTTCAGCTATAGGCTCTTCTTTGATATCAGGTACAGTTTCTTTTTGTTCTTGAATGATTGCTTCTTCTTTTTTAGTAGTTTTTTTTGCTTTTTTAGTAGTTTTTTTAACTTCAACTACAGGCTCTTCTTTGATATCAGGTACAGTTTCTTCTTGTTCTTGAATGATTGCTTCTTCTTTTTTAGTAGTTTTTTTTGCTTTTTTAGTAGTTTTTTTAACTTCAGCTACAGGTTCTTCTTTGACATCAAGTTTAGGAGCTTCTTGTTCTTGCATGATTGCTTGCTCTTTTTTAGTTGTTTTCTTAGTTTTTTTAGGTGCTTCTTTGACTTCAGCTACAGTTGCAGTTGCTTCTTTGGCTTCTGGTTCTGGCTCTACTGCAACTATGGCTGCATCCACAACTTCTTCTTGTTTTGTTGCTTTTTTTCGAGTGCATGTTCTTTTCGGTTTTTTTTCTTCCATCTCACTTACCTTTTTATTTTGAAGAGTTTTGTCTTCTTTCCCACTTTTCTTTTGCTGTTTGCCACTAGATGTGGAGGATGAAGATTGATGATATTGGCAATGTTCAGAAATACAACAAGAATTACATTTTTGGGCATTGCATTGGACTGTATGTAGTTTTAATAATCGAAATAATTTGTCAAAGTCACATAATTTTGTATTCAAAAAAAATTTCTGAATACTCTCAAAATCTTGCACATCTAATAATTTTTTTAATATATTGGCAACATCAGATTCCATATCAAAATAGAGGTCTTGATCGCATAATATTGGGTATTTACTAAAAAAATCATCACGAATGTTAGGAATTTGTTTCAAGTATTCTTTTAGTTCGCCGATTTCTTGTTCTCTAAAATTTTCAATAATTAATTTATTATAATGTGTGAAAATATAGGATAAGGTTTCTCGTATTTGTAAAAATTTTGTTTGTACATTATTAGTAATATGAGGTTCTAAGACTTGTCTAACCTCACGCAATTGACTGATACGAACTTCATTCCAATCCACAAATTCTTTTAAAAATAATAAATAAGATTTTTTTACTTTTTCAGGATCTTCGTCTTCTTCTATTAGATGAATAATGATTTGATCTAATAGTGGAATTGATTTCTCAGGAACGTTCACTAGAGAGTATTTTTTTTCTAATATAGAAAGAAGTTGTTCCATCATATTGTTCACCTTTTTTTCCTGAAAAATTTCACTTTTTTCATGTTTTAATGCAAAAAAAAATTTTATTATGTATATAAAAAATATGACCCGAGGTAAAAATCGGATCATATTTAACCCTACTCTATGCAAAGT
>JAGOMP010000007.1:36035-72019 GCA_017993505.1 Planctomycetota bacterium | reverse complement strand
GATATGTACATGATTTTGGGGGTGTAGCTCAGTCCGGTAGAGCAGCAGACTTTTAATCTGTTGGTCAAAGGTTCAAATCCTTTCACCCTCATACATTCATATCCCTTATTCCAAAAATAAATTAAGGGGGTGTAGCTCAGTCCGGTAGAGCAGCAGACTTTTAATCTGTTGGTCAAAGGTTCAAATCCTTTCACCCTCATACATTCATATATCATATTCCAAAAATAAATTAAGGGGGTGTAGCTCAGTCCGGTAGAGCAGCAGACTTTTAATCTGTTGGTCAAAGGTTCAAATCCTTTCACCCTCATAAGTAAGTAGCCTGATTTTTATCAGGCTTTTTTTATATCAACATAAAAAAACTTGTCTACAATCCCTTTTAAAAAAAGGATTTATACAATGACACGGATAAATATAATCCTTATATTTTGCATCCTCATCTGCGGATGCGTAGAACGAAAAATTACTATAACAACCGACCCACCAGGTGCCTTTGTTTGGCTAGATGGAAAAAAAATAGGAAAAACACCTTTAGAAACGCCTTTTATATTTCATGGAACACGTGAAATCACATTGCAAAAAAAAGGATACGAGATTCAAAGCAACATGGAACCCATTTCAATCCCTTGGTTTCAACTATTTCCCATTGATTTTTTTACAGAATTTTGTTGTCCATTTACCTTTAAAGATGAACATACATTCCATTATACACTTATACCGCAACTTAATAAAACAGACAAAGCAAAAACAGAATTAATGCATCGAGCCAATACATTTAAACAAGAAATAGACCAACTAATCAACAAACAAGAAATAGACAACAATCACCAAACAGACAAAGCAAAAACAGAATAAATACAACGTACATGGAAACAAGAAATAGATCAATAAAACAAGAAATAAACAACAATAATCAAAACAGACAAAGCAAAAACAGAATAAATACAACGAACCACTACATGGAAACAAGAAATAGATCAATAAAACAAGAAATAGACAACAATCACCAAAACAGACAAAGCAAAAACAGAATAAATACAACGAACCACTACATGGAAACAAGAAATAGACAATAAAACACAACTCTCAACAACAAAAGGAATAAAAAATGAGAATCATTAGTGGTAGTGCACGAGGACTCAAATTAGATAGTCCGCCAGGTCACATCACACGCCCCATGACAGACAAAGTAAAACAAGCATTGTTTAACATTCTAGGAGATGAAATCATTGCAGCCAACGTACTAGATATGTTTGCAGGATCAGGTTCTTTAGGATTGGAAGCATTATCTAGAGATGCAGAATGTTGCTACTTCATTGAAAGTTGCCCTCAAATTCAAAAAATTCTACAACGAAACATCGAAAAATCAAGATTAGAAGATTACTCTGTACTTATCAAAGGAAATGCCTTTGACGCCATTCAACTCATGCCAGAAGAACCATTTGATATCATCTTCTTTGATCCACCCTATATTTACATGGATCAGCCTACTACAAGACGCGAATGCCTTGAATTTTTAGAAAAAATCGCTAACACCATCTGTTCTGAAAACCTTTGTATCGTGCTACACTATCGAAGAGGTGCTATGGCAGGAATGCCCATCCCAGAAACTCTTCAAATCAGAGATAAACGAGAATATGGCACTACAGAACTCCTATTTTTAGAAAGAAAGCTAGACAAATAAAAATATTCACAAATTCTGACAAAATTAAATATCTGACACCATTTAATACAATGATATAAATATATTTGAATAAACATTTCATTCAATAGTATAAATATATTTAAATAAAATAGTGTCAGACTTTTTTTATAACTTGCCTTCTACAAGCAACTTTAGACCTACACATTTCCACGATTTACACATTTCTACATAATTCTACTCATTTTCATTTCTCTATTTACGCATTCTACATAATTCTACGCGTTTTCGTTTTCATTGACGAATTAATAACAAATAACATTTTCACCTCTAGAGAAATCGAGACTTCCCCGAGCATATTTCATAGCAAATTTGCAAGTGTTTTTCCATAGAGTAAGAGACAGAGTATAAGAGACACTCTCCAGAGCATATAACGTATATTTTTCCTCAGAGTAATAGAGTAAAAGACACTCGCCAGTAAGTCAATAAGCGTAAGTCAAAAAAAAAGCCAAAATATTTTATTTAATATTTTGGCTTTTTTTATTGATTCTAAGAGGAGAGAATAAATGAACGAGGTTGCCTACGAACGAGGTTGCCTACGAACGAGGTTGCCTACGTTCTACTGCAATCATGCGGCCTCTATTGTCATATAGTCTAAATTCAATGTAATTTGTGAGAAGAGAACTAAAGCGTGCTCTAAAATTTACAGTACTGTTGTTGCTACAAGAAAAGGCTTGTAATTCTTCTTCGTATCCATTGCCTTGAATAGCATACATTCGAATTGTTTGTGCAGAATGTCCTATAACTTGAATTTCTGCTTTGACTTTTGGTTCAAAAAAATTGCCGCCTACATCATAATTTTTAACAATAATTCTAGCATTTGTGTAGTCTGGTCCTGGATATGGTTTAGGTCTTGGATATGGTTTAGGACCTGGATATGGCTTAGGATTTGGTTGAGGATACCAGTCATTATGATGATTGTGTGATCGTGTAATGGTAATGTTGGCAAAGCCCTGTATACCTGTTTGAGGATCACGTGCTACTATGGTATATGATCCTGGTCGTTCTGTAGCTGTAAATCTACCAGATCTTGTAATAGTTCCCCCTTGTGCAGTCCATACAACTCTACAAGAAACTATTTGATTACGATAATTGTATGCTGTTGCATTGAGTTGCACACTTTCACCACCTGCAATTCTTATGTTGCTAGGAGTTATTGTGATTCTATTAACACGATCATAGGGGGAATAGTTGTGACCATGATTATGTCCATGATTATGTTGATGATTATGTGATCGTGTAATCGTAACGTTTGCAAAACCTTGTACGCCTGTTTGAATATCACGTGCAACTACAATGTATGATCCTGGACGTCCTGTGGCTGTAAATCTTCCAGATTGTGTAATGCTACCACCTTGTGCAGTCCATACAACTCTACAAGAAACTATTTGATTACGATGATCATATGCTGTTGCTCTGAATTGCATGCTTTCACCACCTGCAATTCTTATGTTGGAAGGACTAACTTGTATTCTATGTATTCTATGTACTCGATGATGTGGGGAAGGACGTTGTCTATGTCCATACCCATGTTGAGGAGGATATTGTGCGTTAATAATCGCACAACAACAAAGTAGTAAAAGAATAAGATGTTTCATATTATGTCTCCTATAAAAATATGATGTATATTTTCATTTGTTGTATAAGAAAGTAAGTTTTCTTATTATAATTATGATATATTTTTTTGGAAAAATTAGAAAAAAATAAAAAATATTTATATTTTTTATTTTCTAGAAGAAAAAATTAGAAGACATCAAGAGTGAGGATGTTTTATTGTTTAAAATGATAAATTGTCAATATACATATTAACATAGAAAGAATAGCAATAAGAATGGATATGAAAATAGGCAAATTAGCAATAATCCAGCGAAAGATTTTTGGTTGCACATGAATATATTGTAAAGCCAATGGTTTTTCGTCTTTTTCATATTTATATATGTCTTGCAACATTTCATCAGCAGATTTATAGCGATTTGTTTTTTCTTTTGCCATAGCATATAAGCATATTGCTTCTAAGGATTTTGGAATGGCATTATTATGTTCTCGAGGATACATGAAGTCTCCGTTGATAACTTTGTAGAGAATTTCTAATGGAGTATCGCCTTTAAAAGGAGTGGATCCAGTCAACATTTCGTAGAATACAGTTCCTACAGAATAGATATCTGTTCTGACATCGAGATGTTCTGACTTTCCTGTTGTTTGTTCTGGGGACATATATTGAGGTGTGCCTATAGATTGACCACTTTTTGTGATTCCGACTCTATTAGATACGAGTTTTTTAGCTAGACCAAAATCTAGTATAAGGATTTGACCATCATTCTTAATCATGATGTTGGAAGGTTTTATATCTCTATGAATAATACCTTTAGAATGAGCATAAGAAAGACCTTGTAGAATATTTTTTACAATATGAACAGCTTCTTGAATGCTGATACTGCCACGTCTAATTCTATGTGATAGGGAGATTCCAGAGATGTATTCCATAACAAGATATAGATGTTCTGAATCAATGCCAAAATCGTAAAATTTGACAATATTCGGATGTTCTAAATTGGCGACTAAAGTAGCTTCTTGTACAAATCGTTTCCATAATTCTTTGTCGCTTTCAATGGATTGATGCAGTTGTTTTAACGCATATGTTTCTGGTGTTTCTGGACGTGTGGCTTTATAAATAACTCCCATTCCACCACAAGCAACGACTTCTATTAAATCATAGCCGCCAATGCTTTCTAAAGTTTTTTTGCGATATTGTCGTGTCCAGTCTAAGTTAGTGATTTTTAAGCCTGTATCTGTTTTTGTTTGTAAAGATTCTTTAAATGTAGGTGCATTTTCGATTCCTGGTAAAATTTGTGTGGCAACTCTTAGTTCAGATTCTGGGTCTGATGTGTTGTTTTGTGAGGCGGGGAGAATTGTTTGACGTATAGTAGGTATTTCAGCTTTATCAATTCCAAGAAAGTTTCGATATTGCTGTATTCGATTGCTCACTTCTTCTGAAATTTCATGAGCAATACTTTTGCATTGATTGCTCACAGAACAGCGTTCTAATCCTTCATAGAATATGCTGAGCATAGAATTCCAAATAAAATTATAATAGGAAAAAAAAGAATGTAAAAAGCTTTGTTTTCCTAATAATCTTGTAATTTTTTCTTCAAACCAGTTTTCAATAATATAACATTCTAAATAAGGAATAGTCCCATTGAGTATATCATAAACAAGGTTTGTATTTAAGCTAAAGTAGTTCAAAAGAGGACTATTGGCTTCTATTATTTCTAGTTCTTGTGTCCATTTTTTTATGCATGTGTCTCTCATCTCTGGTGTCAGACCATGGCGTTCTGCATAAGGTTGAATGACGTGTTTATGAAAAAGTTGAGGAGCATTGTGGGGTAGATTAGGAATGATTGTACTTTGAGAAGTATCAATCATTGCATGAAATACTTGGATGGAAAGAACATGGGCACGTTGGGCAAGCCCTAATAATCTCATTGGAGAAAGATTAGATTCCTTAAGCCATTCTTGGATTTCTTGCTCACTTTTCTCTTTTAGTCCGCTGACTAAGGGTGCTGCTATACAGCAAAAGCAGTGGTATTCTGAAAATTTCATGGTTTTGTAGGCTACTGCCTTCTCCTTTATATTGTTCATTTAGGGCATGCTCTTTCATTGCTTAGTTTGTTCCAGACATTTTCTCGGAGTTCTATGAGGCTATGCCAAGTTTATTCTGAGCATTACCATAGTTCTATGAAAACGCTGTCGAGTTATTTTGTACATTGACAGAGTTCCATGAGAACACTATGGGTGGATTTGGGGTGAATAAAAGCGATTTTTGTGTTGTTTGCTCCGCAACGTGGTTCTTTGTCAATCATTTGTAAATTGTTGTCTTGAATTTTTTGGATATTATTTTCTATGTCATCTGTTTGAAATGCGATGTGGTGGATTCCAGGTCCTTTTTTCTCTAAGTATTTTGCAATGTTGCTATCAGGACTTGTGGGTTCTAGAAGTTCAATGTGGACTTCACCTACTGAAAACATGGCAACTTTGACTTTTTGGTCTTCAATTTCTTCTATGTGTTCGAGTTTGAGACCAAGAATATCTCTATATAAAGGAATGGTATCGTCTAAACTTTTTACTGCAATTCCTATGTGATTGATTTTTGTAATCATGTTTTTTCCTTTTTTATGCCCCTAAGATAAGTCTTTTTCCTAGATTGTCATCTAGTTCAGGGATATCTTGGATTTGTTGAAATACTTTATCTACATTATATGTGACTCGATGAAAAAATAGCATATCATCAATGACTTCTACGTAGCAAGCACGTGGATCTTTGTCTCTTGGTTGACCTACTGAACCAACATTGACAATGATTTTTTCATTTTCGTACGCATATTTATATTCAATTTCATGTAAAAAATAGATTTCTCTAGCTTCTGTTATGATGCAAGGCATATGGGTATGCCCTACAAATAATATATTAGAAAATGAATTAAATATGTCATCATATAGTTCGTCTTCATATTCTACATCACGAGCTAAGAGATAGTCTAACGTGGGATTCAATGGTGAACCATGAACAAACATATAATGATTGTCCATGTCATAGCTTAAAGGAAGATTTGTTAAGTAATCTATGATTTCTTGTTTTCTTGGATTCTGTGTTCCTTGGATGGTGCATATAGTCCACTCAATGGCTCGTTTTGCAATGGGATTAAATAAACATGGACCTTCAATGACTGCTTCATCATGGTTTCCTTTAAGTGTGATTTGGGCAGTGTCCATGATAATATTTGTGCATTCAATGGGATTGGGACCATACCCTACTATATCTCCAAGGCATATAATCTCTTTAATACCTCTTTTTTTTATATGCACTAGGACTGATTGCAATGCTTCTAGATTGCCATGTATATCAGAAATGATTGCGTATCGCACTGTTTTCTCTTTTCTGTTAGGATTTGGCTTCTGCCATGGATATTTTACCACCTAGGCGTTTAATAATTTTAGACTTAATAATTTTACTGACAAGTTCCCATAGCAAGTTTTTGTCATCACAATCAGAAAAAATTCGCAATGGAATTTGGAATCCGCCTTTATCAAAGCGTCCTCCCCCGTAATGTTGGCCAGTGTCTTTGTCTATGTCAAAGACGTCCTTTAAAAAGGAATCAGGGTCTAATGTGCTACTTCTTGTACGAAGAGAGCCGTGAATATATTGATCTCCGATGATGCCAAAAACAATAGCAGTATCAATGCCTTCTCGGCGTACTAGATAATCTGCTGCCAATGCTATTCCATCTCTATCTGTTTCACGCACGTAGCCAACTCCTGCTAATATGTAATTATCTTTGATTTCTTTTGTTTCGAGTGCATGTTGCAATATATCCATGGTATTGGCTGTTAAGGAAGAAGAAGAAATTTGTCGGACTAGGTCTCTGTCAGCAAATCTAGATAAATAAGCTGCAGCTTCCCAATCAATTTCTCGGGCTAAAAAAAAGTTATCTGTATCTGTTCTTATACCATGTTGCAATGCAGTAGCAAGTTCCATATCACTGGGACTGTTTGCACTTAATGTATATGTGCCGTATTGTAAATATTCAGCGTAGATGGAACTAGTAGCTCCTGCGTTTTCTCGAATGTCAATAAAATTGCCATGTACTTTTCCTGTTTTTTTATGATGATCCACTAATGAGAATAATGGCATATCTTGTGGTAAATCAATTTTAGGCATAGAAGGATCATGTTCAGATTTTAGTCCTGCTATGGGGGTATCTACTAAGGCGTAACAATTAAAGTAAGAAAGGTCTACATCTTTTTTATATTGCACCATATTGATGCGCAATGCTTTTACTAAGGCTTTATTTTCAGAGTGACTGATGGGCATAAAATGAATAATTTGTGTTTCAATATTAAAATATTGTGCAATGAAACAATGAGCCCAAGCTGATGCAATGCTGTCAGGATCGGGTGGTCCCTTGATCACTACAAGCATTTTTTGACCTTCGCATTCTTTGAAGCATTTTTCTAGTTCTTGTATTTTTTTTCTTTTAAAATAGCATGGATCTTTTCTTTCTTCTCTTTCTTCTGAAAGATCTTCTATGTCTTGGTCTATAGGTTCTCTGACTTCCATTTCTTGAATTGCCTTAGAACGTATATAATCCTCTATAGGCAATTCATTTTCATTTTCATATGATTGTTCATCTATCATTCTCTTGTCATTTCCTTTCATATTATGTATACGATGAAATTTTTATTTTAACCCGAGGAAATGCAGTTTTGTTTATTGGACTTTAGGAAAAGCATTATTGGATTAAGTATACATATTATTTTGAAAATTGTCAAGCGTGCTTTTCTGTCTTTGTTTGTTTTGATTTTATTGTTTTGTTTTTTTTTGTTTGTGGTATGATTATATTTGTTTATTTAGTATTTTATGATGAAAATAAGGAATATAAAACATGAAGTATGCTCCCAATGACACGATTGTGGCTGTGGCGACTCCTATGGGAATTGGAGCTTTGCTCATTCTTCGTTTGAGTGGTGCTATGTCTATTCCTATAGTAGATTCTGTTTTTCATGGTCGAAAAAAACTTACCCAAGTAAAAAGTCATACGATTCATTATGGAGAAATTAAAGATAAAAATTGTAATATCATTGATGATGTGCTTGTTTCTGTATTTCGTGCTCCTCATTCTTTTACAGGAGAAGATTCTTGTGAAATATCTTGTCATGGAAACCCACTCATTGCTCAAAAAATGTTGCAATTATTTGTAGAACACGGTGTTCGATTGGCAGATCGAGGAGAATTTACAAAAAGAGCATTTTTAAATGGTCGACTTGATTTAGTACAAGCAGAAGCCGTAGTGGATGTGATTGAAGCATCTACTACAGCCTCTCTGCGAGGTGCTCGAAATCAACTCAATGGTCTTTTGTCTAGTAGAGTGGAAGAATTGCGTAATATGCTTTTGGAAGCTTCGTCTTTATTAGAATTAGAGCTTGATTTTTCTGAAGAAGATGTGGAATTTATCGAAAGATCTGGATTACAACATTTATTAGCCAAAATTATACGAGAAATTGACTTTTTATTAGATAGTTATCGATTCGGTCGCATTTTAAAAGATGGTATAAACGTAGCTCTAGTGGGTAAGCCCAATGTTGGTAAGTCTTCTTTATTAAATTATTTACTAAAAGAATCTCGTGCCATTGTGAGTTCTATTCCTGGAACGACTCGTGATGTTATTCGAGAAGAATTTGTGATGGACGGAATTTTATTTCGTCTTTTTGACACAGCTGGATTGCGAGAAACGCACGATGTGATTGAAAAAGAAGGAGTCGAACGTTCTTTCAAAGCTGTGAAAGAATCAGATTTAGTAATTTTTTTAAATGAAGCTCCTACAGTAGATATAGAAATTCAAAAACAATTGCTCAATTTTACAGATCGATCTCGTATCATCATAGTATTGAATAAAATAGATATTGTTCCAGAATATAATGCTATATGTGACATTGCCATTTCTGCTAAAACTGGACAAAATATGAATGAGCTTTGTAATTTACTATATAAAAAGAGTTTAGGTACATCAACATATACAGAAGATTCTGTCATAGTTACAAACGTTCGTCATTATGAGAGTTTACAACGAGCGAAAAAAGCACTACAACAAGCTCAAGAATCCGTAAATTGTGGACGTTCTGCAGAATTTGTATCTTTAGATTTACGAGATGCAGGACAAGAATTGGGAGAAATTATTGGTGCAGTGAGTTCCGATGATATTTTAAATAGCATTTTCAGTCGATTTTGTATTGGAAAGTAGTTGTTAGTTTTCTTTTCTAAGACTGAATTTTTATGTTCAAAAAGTAGCTATTAACAAAATAGCTACTTTTTTTATAAACATGAATTTTAAAACAAATGACCAACTAGTTTTTTTCAGACAATGTTTTGAATCGTAGGAAATGGTTTTGACCTGTTAAGGATACGATAACTTGTTGTTTAGGATGAAGTTCATCTAAGATAAAGACTTGGCTTTGAAAATACTCCATAGGATATGCTTGTTCTTCTGTAGCAGAATCATAATCTTTATCCCAAAGTTTCAGTGTGTTTGCAGGCAATTTTCGTGTGCTTAATGGTTGTGCCAATAAATTATAATCTTTTCTTGCTTTGAAAAAAACAGCAACTTTATGTTGTCGTTTTCGATGTATCGTAGATACAAATGGCACTAGATATAATTCCATTTCTTTTTCAAATTCTGGAAATTGAAAACAACCTAGAAAGTAGTAACTTTGAGGTTGCCACTCGCACCCAAATTTAAGTCGTGTTGCTGTTCGTTTCCAAATGTTGACATTTCCTCCATTTTTTCCAATGAGAAAATAATTTGGTTTTTGTGAAGATTGAGGAACATAGTAGATTTTTTCTTTTGGTTCTATGATTTCTTGGGGGAGTTGTAGTTGTTTTGTAGGGATTTGATCTTGGATAGTAGGAACGAGTTCTTGTGTATAAATGTAGTTGATTTGATTTTCTAATTCTGGGCCTACGGAAGAAGTAGCAAGTAAATCATAGGAATCAAGTGCAACTTCAGAACATGGGCCAAATGTAATTTTATTATCAGCACTGCATCGATAACTACCAATCACAGCTAAACCCAAAGGAGCTAACAATTTTCTTGCTAATGTGCGACGTGCTACTCGGTATGTGTCTATTAGATTTGGCATATCCATAGCACCATTAAAAACAACAGAAAGAAGTTGATCTACATCTAGAAAATGGATGCGATTGTTATATCCTTTAGGAAAATCTTGTCGTTCCATGTCACTATAGAGGAGAGAATAATAAATGTGCTTTGCCATGAATTTATGTAAAACGCTGATGCCTTGCCCTGAGAATACATAAAACACAAAGCTATTGACATTTTTCTTGGCAGTTGCCGTAGAAATTGTTTGTTTATTCCCAGAAGATTCATTGATTCTAAAATTAGTAATTGGAATTCCTTGGACATTGTCTGCATCGCGGATTTCTTGCAAAAGTTTATTGACTCGTTCCAGCCAATTTTTATAAATTTTTTGGATAGTGAGTGCCATGAAATCATCTTCCATAATTTGTGTAGGAACTGGTAATGGTTGCCAAAATTTTGCAAATTCTTTTTGTTGTTCTGCGAATTCCTCGCTGGCTTCACTCACTAAGTGGTTGGGAACTTCTGGAATCTGTTCATTTAATGTTTTGAAAATTTCATCCATCATAGGGAATGCAGATTCATCTGCCATAGCTAAATAACAAGCCATGCCTGTGAGAATAATTTGCCAATCTTCTGTTCGAAGAACTTGTTTGTTGCAATTCATGAATTTTTCCATTAATTCTGGCAATTTAGGAGCAATGAGTAGCGAATCTTCTTTCCATTTAGGAATTTTAATTTTTTTCAAATCAATAGAAATCGGGGCATCAATTCGTTGTTTGCGCATAAGATCGGCTTTTCTTTTCAAGTCAATTTCTGAAGTTTCCGCTGCTGTTAAGTTGGGCATAACTTCGTCGGGTGTATCTTGTTCTTTGCAATATCTTTGCCAATCTTGCAATGTTTGACGACGTGGTTCACGTTTATACATTCTGACAAATTCTTTCCATGATTGTTCTACGTCTAAAAAATCAGAACGATATTCGCTAATAATGCCAATTATATTTCCAAGGATTTCTCCTAAAGTTTCTCGCAAAGGAACAACAAATGAATCTACTGCAAATTTTTCTCGTTGTTTAGGAAAATTTTCAAATGCCTTGTAAGCTTGATTCCACGCAATTTTTGCTCGCTTGCAAAGTCTTTGTAAATTTGTATCTATCTTTGTATCTTGTTCTGTGGCAGGTGCAAAGTAAAAATGATCTTGTCGTTTTTGAATCAATGCAAAATTATTGCTCTCTTCTGCACAAATAACGGGCAAAATAATTTGAGCTGTACGAAAAAGACTAATTTGTGTTAATTCTTCCATATGAAGTTCACAAAATCCTGCTACGAATGATTCGATTTGATGATAGAAATCAGGATGAGAATATGTTTGTATCAGAGAAGTATCCTCTCCTGCGGTCAAGTAAATCGTGCGACATTGTTTGTATTGAAAACAATCATTTTCTTCTGCGTCTGTTTCTATATATGTCTTTTCTAATTCTGCACTCCATTTAACTTTCAAGAGTTCAGCAATATGTACTAATGCATCTTTGAGACGCATTTTGCTATTGTCTGGCATAGTGAGTTTAATATTGTCGATTTTTGTTAGAAATTTTGCAATTTTTTTAGGAATATCAAGGGGGGAAAGTGGAATGTTGTAAATGAGAGAAGGATTTCTACAATATTCTGACGGAATAGAAACAGGGCGTTGGTCTAATCGAAAATATTTTAAGAGTCGTTCTTCATTGAGTTTTGTAATTTCTGGTAAAACAGATTTATTAAGTGGACTTATGAGAATTGATTCTGTGAGTGCTAAAATTTCTTCGATTTCTTTTGAATATAAAGGATCGCCTAGATAATTTTCTTGAATGGCTTTTGAAAAAATAGGAAGTTGAAGCAAATCACAATAACTGCCCAATTTATCAAGTTCTTCTTCATTTTCCTTGAATTCATCTAGCAAGGCAGAAATTTCTTGAAATGCTTTTTTCCCTTCTTGAAACGACTCTTCATTCCATTTTTTCTCATTTTCCGATGTAATGTCATATGTGTTTTCCACTTTCCCAAATTGCATACTTAAAAGCCCCATGAGCAAATTCGTAACAATCATGTCTTTGAATAAAATGTTTTGGTATTTCCCACCAGTATATTTTTCTTGACGGTAACCTAACCAACAAGGGCGGATGGTGCATTGACGATTGTTTTTGCGTGGAGGGTCAATAGTAAAGGATTGCATAGTTGCTTCTCTTGTTTCTCCCCCCATATCAGAATGAAACACTTCAATGTACGTTCGATTTTTTCTCAAAGTAGAAAGGGAAATTTCTTCATTGTAGAGTCGTTGAAAATTTTTTGAAAAATTTTCTGTAAATTGGTCATAATCACCTGCATTTTTTTCAATGGAATTTCCTAAAAGGGCGATCGTTCCATAGCCAGCTGCTTCTGTTTTGTCAAATCCTAGAATTTTATTAGGATCAGGAAAACGAAACGAAAGGTGCATAAGGTGTTTGTAATTTTCATGGTATTGTTGTGCATAATGTAAAGGAGAGTCATATACAAACACACAATTGGAATTGCAATAAATTCTGCGAGACAAATTTTCGATGGAGAGATACGGTTTATCAAAAACAGTCAAACGAAGACCTTCTTCAGATTGCACATTGAGTGGTCGATAGGAATCTTCTGATGTGATGAGGCTATAAATACTTTGTTGCGAAAGATCCATTTTTGCAAAATGAGGATCGCAATCTGCATTATGTGCAGCTCGATTCACACTGAATGTTTGGTTTTGAATCACAACTCCACGAGCAGGAAAGTGATATACATATCCTTTTTGTCGAACTTTTAAAGGTATTTCTTGAAACAATTTTTTAATATTAATAAATTGTTTTCTATGTTGAAGATCTTTTAATTCTACGAAAAAGTTTTTATCACTATCTTGAAAAATAACAAGCCCTTCTGTGTGAGAACCATGATCTAATCCGCATGCACTCGCACAAATGCTAAATGTTTTTGGATTTTGGAAATCAATTTTACAACGTTCTACAGGATAGACTCCTTCAGAAATTTGTGCAATGTCTGATAAATCTTGTAAGTGAAAGGCCACAAAATTGCCTTCTATCTGATAAAGGCGAATTGCTTTTGGTAAGTTTTCTTCTAAAAATTCAATAGACAATGGTTCTGATTCTGGATAATTTTCTTCCCATTGTCGTTGCAGTTCTTGGAATGGATAATATTTTCCCAATTCGATTTTCATATTATCTAACATCAGTTATTCCTCTTTGTTATGGTCTTAGGACAAAAGGAAGAATGCCACGTGGAAGAATTTCTCGTGGATTATCTACTGGAAGGGCATCTGGTTGAAAAAAATCAACTAATGTTTTCTTTTCTAAATTTCCAGTAGTGAGATCTCCATCATACGTTAAGTAGGCAACGAAATTCCAATCTGCTGGTTTTTCTTGGATAAAAATATTATTACGGGGTGTTTCTATGGCATCATGTTGAAAAATATTATAAAATTCTGTAGCCAATTCAGGAGAAAGGAAATTCCGCAAGTATCTTGTCTTTTTTGAAATATCTTTAGGACGAAGTTCTAGAGTAGCTTGGTACAATTTTACAGGATCAATTTTTGTATCTTTTATGTTACTGTCTGCTAAACTCAAAGGAAGATTAGGGTCTGTAGAAAAACGACGAACCATAATTTTGATTTTATGTTCTGCTAAAAGTTGATCTATGCTAGCGAAAATCTCTTCTTGCCAAAGTTTATGGAACAAACGAAAATTTTCTGCTGTGCGTATTTCTCGCGAAGCTACTGTTCCATCCTCTTTGTTTTCCATAGGACAGTTGTCAAATACGATAAAGTCTTTTTCACAAAATTCTTTTTCAGCACAGTCTTTTTCACTAGTAGATAGCCAAGATTCACCATGAAAACTGCCAAAACCTAAGAATGTTGGCACTGTTTCTTGCCTATAATAAGGGATATGGACATCATCAATTTGTGCATTTTGCAAACGTTGCATAGGTAATGAAGTACGAACACATAGATACTCTAAAATATCGCGTCCCATAGGAAAACAATTTGTATAAATTTTATTTCCTGTGGAAGAAAAACCAAGGCGTGCGTGGTTATCATAGTTGCAAAAATAATTCAAACTCCAAAGTAAAAAGCTATAGGAACGCAAATAAAAACGAAGTATTTCTTGCAAATGCACAAGACCAGCAAGATTGTTTGCCCCTACTTTATTTTTTAAAGGATCTTTACTTTTCAATGCATGGAGTTTCATGTGCAACCATTCCATACAAGGCATCATATCCTTTGATTCATCTAAAAAAGGAATAGCATTGATTTTCCCTGGATACAGCATAGGACCATAAATTTCATGCACTTCTTCTCTACCTGGAACAGGCACTTTAGAAAAATATGCAGGAAAATACGTAAAATAGAGTGTGCGAAGGTAATTTAAACGAGAAGGGTCATAGAATGACGGTTGGAATGGTTCTGCATAATAAAAATATAGAGGAACATTCTTTTTATATTCTAAACGTCGCATTCCCCAGTCTTTTTTAGTAAAAGCACTGTCTAATTTATCTTTGGGAGGAAGTGGCATTTGTGCTGCAAGAAAAGGAAAACGACCAGAAGTCCAATTTTCTTTTCTTTCATCTGTTTCTGCACAATGCCATACATAAAAATGATACACAGCCTTTTCACCTGGCCATTGAAAAGGGGCTAATGTCTCTTGTTGTTCCATATTCACCTCCAAAAATTTTTGATTCTCAGGTTCTTGTGGCGAACACAATGTTTTTTCTATTTTATTGGCTTTTATATCTAACAAAGGATTAGATATATTTTTTGCTATTTCTAATGCATGTATAGTATGGTCAGAAGACATTTCTACATTTTTATCTATTTGATTAGATTGTAAATCTTGTTCTAAGACACTATCTTCTTCCATATTATTTTCTTCCAACATTTTCACTTCTTCTGTTTTAGGTTCTTTGGAAAATTCAAAATCATTAAAATGATAAAAATCATCTATATTTTCTTGATTTTTCTCAGATTCAAGAACATGATTATTTTTTAGATCATATTCTTGATTGACTTTTTCATCAATTTTCTGATCTTGGATGCCTTCTTGACTAGATTCAAGAACATGCTCGTATTCTTGCTTAGCATCTTGATGTTGCTTGGTATCTTGAAGTTGTTCAACTTCTTGTTTGACGCCCTGCTCTTGTTCATGTTCTTGACTAGATTCAAGAACATGCTCATCATTTTTCACAGTTTCTTGAAGTTGTACATCATCTTTCATAGTTTCTTGATATTGTACATCATCTTTCACAGTTTCTTGAAGTTGTACATCATCTTTCATAGTTTCTTGAAGTTGTACATCATCTTTCATAGTTTCTTGATATTGTACATCATCTTTCACAGTTTCTTGAAGTTGTACATCATCTTTCATAGTTTCTTGAAGTTGTATATCATCTTTCATAGTTTCTTGAAGTTGTACATCATCTTTCATAGTTTCTTGAAGTTGTATATCATCTTTCACAGTTTCTTGAAGTTGTATATCATCTTTCACAGTTTCTTGAAGTTGTACATCATTTTTCACAGTTTCTTGAAGTTGTACATCATCTTTCACAGTTTCTTGATCTTGCATGGCTTTTTTCTCGACTTCTTGATGTTGCATGGTTTCAAGATGTTGTTCATCATCTTGATGTTGTTCAGCATCTTGCACGGTTTCTTGATCGGTTTTTTGTTCAGATTCAATTTGGGAAGCGAATTCAGTCTTGATTAGGGAGTCAGACACAAATTTTTCTTTAGTCATGAATTCTCGTTCTAATTCAGCAATAAGTTCTACTTCTGTTGGATATTTAGCAATGAATTTTTCCTCTGTTTCTGAAGATGCCTTAGCGTTTAAGTTTGTTTCTGATTCAGTATCTAGGTCTATTTCAGTATCTGGTTCAGACTCAAATTCAGAATCTTGAAAATTAAAATCCTCAAAAGAATCAAACGTTTCTATTTCTTTTTTTTCAGATGGAAAATCAAAAATTTCATCTGAATCATCCATTTCATTCGTACTACATATTTCCATGCTAGATTCTATTTCTTTTGATTGTATTGTGTCTACTTCTATTGTATCTACTTCATCAAGATTTTCCATATTTTGATTATTGATGTCTTCAAAATTTTCAAAAGTAGAAATATTTTCTTGGACATTTTCTTGAAATATATCTTTTTCATTTTTATCTTGTAGATTTTTATTGGATGGAATAGATTCGTTTTTATTTGATAAAATATTATTTTCTAGGAAGTCTTCAAATTCTTCAAAATCATCAAATTCTTCAAAATTTTTATGATTATCTTTCATAATAAAAAAACATCCTAAATAGATTAAGTAATATCTGTTCGTAATTTGAACATATAGCAAGACGATTTCTTGCAGCATAAATAATAAAAAGCTTGTTTTTCATCTTTAATTTTATTATAAACTATTTTCATAAAGAAATACAAATAAAATTTTCTTTTACGGAAAATCTTAAAAAGGAAACAACATGAAATCCATTATGGACGAATTGCTCTCATGGTTTTTTCAAGTGAGAGAAGAATATTATTTTAGAAAACATAGAAATCCTTATAGAGTCTGGATAGCAGAGGTTGTATTGCAACAAACAAGGATACAAGCAGCATTAGAACCATTGCAACGATTTTTCCATATATTCCCAGATGTAGAAAGTCTGAGTAATGCCACAGAACAAGAAGTATTGCAAGCATTTAAAGGACTAGGATACTACTCGCGAGCTAGAAATTTAAAAAAAGGTGCAGAATACATTTGCCAACACTTTCAAGGACAACTTCCGCAAACTTCCCAAGAACTATTGAAGATTCCTTCTATTGGTCCCTACACTGCAGCTGCCATTGCATCTATCTGTTTTCAAGAAATAATTCCTGTTGTAGATGGAAATATTAAAAGAATTTTAGCACGTATACATCGTTGGAATGAGTGCCAAGATACAATGAATTTTGCAAAAAAATGTACAAAATTTCTTCTTCCTTTATATAAAAAAAGCCAACATACTCCAGGTGATATGAATGAAGCTTGGATGGAATTAGGACAAAAAATTTGTCTTCTACGTCCTAAATGTTCCCTTTGTCCCATCTCGTCCTTTTGTCAAGGATTTCAACATAATGATGTAGAAAAATATCCTGTAAAAAAACAGAAAAAAGAAAAAATACATGTGGATTGGCATGTGTTTATTATACGCAACAAAGCAAATATTTTATTGCAAAAATGGGGGAATTTTTATTTTCTACAAAATCAAACTTCCTTACCTAGTACATTAATATTTGAAGATAAAACAATTTCATCCTTTCAAAATTTACCCATACCTAGCATTTCAGAAAAAAAATATAGCAATCCTATAAAACATGCTATTACGCACCATAATATCCACATCTATTCACATATTATAGACAATCTCTCTATTCCTGATAAAATTTTACAACAAGAAAATTGTTTTTGGACGCCCCAACAAAATGCACCCAATCATTTAGTTGCTTCTGCTTTATTAAAAATCTTTGCAAAACAAAAATAAATGCAACAACAATACATAAGAGAAAATTTATACATACACAAGAGAGAAAACTATAAAACTGTATTTTCTATCTTTTTTTAAAACACAGAAAATAAAAAGATAGAAAGTACAGTTTCTACTTGTTTTGATTGTTTCATTTGTTACAAATATATCCTAGATTAAAAAAAATTCTTTTATCTAAATTTTCTTTCCTATTTCCATTTACAATCAATTGAAATAATAGTTGTAGGAATTCCAATTATCTGTATATCAAATTTCAAACTTGGCTCCACTTTAGTTGATGCATTGTGTATTCTAAAACTAAATTGCCAGCCTTTATCAAGATATAATTCTAAGGTATTTTTACTATTTGGTTTATATTCTAAGCTAACAATTCTTGTTGGGAGAGTTGATATAGGTACATTCATCTTTTTCTTTTTAATTTTACCTTGTTTATTTAATGTTCCTCTTAAATTATAACTTTGAATTTTAGTTATTCTTTTACTATCAATCCCTATAACTTTATAAAAATCAAATTTCCCTATAAGATATTCTACTATCAATTTAGGAATATCTTTTCCAAATACAGTACTTTGCTTCTTAAGTTCATTTTTGAAGGCATTTAATAATGGTATATAAATATCATCTTCTTTATTCGGTAATTCACGCCAATTAGAATTTTTTGCTTTTTCTTTTTCAAGATATTCAAATATAGGCTTAATATCATTCCAATACTCGTTAGAACACTCTATTCCATACCACTTTTTACCAAAATCAATATTTTTAGATAATCTACTATGTTTCACTGCAAAATGATTATGCTTAACACTAAGCCCAATTTCCCATTCAATGCTTCTTCTAATAATAAGAATATCTCTTACATCGCTTTCTTTACTTGTATTATCAGATTGTATCTTTAGTACTAACTCATCATTACCATCATCTAATATCAGTGGTTCAAGTTCAAATATCATATTTACTCCAGCTAATGCACTAATTTTATATATAGTCTTTTCAGAATCAGTGAGTGTATTCCAAGCTTTTTCAGCAACATAATAACTACTGTTTTTTTCTATCTTCGCTGGTCTTACTTTAGATATTTCTTTCAAAAATGTAATCAAATAAGTAAATTCATATGCATAACCTTGATTGTGACTTTTAACACTCATAGATTGCTTTCCTTATTTATCTGTTCCATTTTTTTTGAGGTAGCTTTTTCGAATGCTTTTTTAATAGCTTGAGCTATTTCATAAGCAAGATTTACAGGGACAGCATTTCCTATCATTTTATAAGCATCATTTAAGTAAGTATAATAAAATTTAAAGTCATCTGGGAATCCTTGTATTCTTGCACATTCTCGTACAGTTAATCTTCTATAAAGGTTTTCTTGTTCTGGTACAAATATATGTTTATCTTTTTTTATTTTGGGCATGATGGGAGCTTGTGGATGTAGTTGGCATTGTCTACCAGAAGCTTGAATTGTAAAGGCTTGTTGATCCCATTTTCTGACTCTATTTCTACTCATAAAAATAGGGGAATATGCACCAATAAAATATTCATGATTTAATATTTTACAATTTTCAC
The DNA here is from genome assembly GCA_017993505.1 of Planctomycetota bacterium. Taxonomy (GTDB): domain Bacteria; phylum Planctomycetota; class Uabimicrobiia; order Uabimicrobiales; family JABWCH01; genus JAGOMP01. The sequence goes on along the minus strand of JAGOMP010000007.1, from coordinate 52,546 downwards.
CATGAGTTTTATTTTTTGGTAATGCAGGAATAGCATTATCTTTTAAATCATAGATAGCATCTTGTAATGTTGTTTTATATGGGTATTTTTTAGGAGGTTTTTCAAAGTTTATATGTAAATTTTTTCTAAATCCAATGTAAAATACTCTTTTTCTATCTTGTGGAACACCATAATCACTTGCATTTAATAGATGTATAAATACATTGTATTTAGCTTTTTCAAACTGCGAAATAATATTTTCCACAGCTACACTATGCCTTTTTGCCATCATTCCTTTTACATTTTCTGCTAAGAAAAAGAGCGGTTGTTTGTCTTGTAAGATGCGAATATATTGATAAAATAATTGTCCTCTTGGATCGTCAATACCTTTTAATGCTCCAGCTTCGCTCCATGATTGACAAGGTGGTCCTCCTATGATCCCATCACATTCAGGAAATGCTGAGGAAGGTATATTGCATATATCCTCCTTTATTAAATTTGTATTATGATTTTTCTCATATGTTTCCCAGATTGTTTTATCATATTCATTGGCAGCAATAATATTAAACCCAGCTTTTGTAAAACCTAAGTCTAAACCTCCTGCACCAGAAAAAAGGCTAATTACATTCATTTTCCCCTCTTAAATCTTTTATATATTGTGTGTTGATAAAAAAATAGTAAGAATGCTTGCAATAAAAATGAGGAAGTTTTTTTATTTCCATTGGGATGTATGTATTGATTATGTATAAATAAAAAGGATAGGGAGTTTGCACCCTATCCTTTTTTACTATTATTTTATGTATTCTATTTTATGAAGGATATTCGTAGCCTTGCCGAAATGCTTCCAAGTTTAGCTCAAACATTTGTGGTGGGACAGATTTTTCAATTGATTTTTCCATAGATTCTCGGCTGACAATATTTGTAATTTTTGTGAAAAAACCGAGCATAACTATATTGGCAATAATTGGTTTACCAAGTTTTGTTGCAATGTTTTGAGCTGGAATGGAATATGCATGAGCTGTATCAGAGGGGTCACGAGTAACAAGAACAGAGTCGTAAATTAAAATGCCTTTAGGATCTAAGTTAGGTCTATATCTATGGTACGCTGCTTGCGACATAGTAATGAGTGTTTGGGGGGAAATGAGTAAAGGATAGCTGATTTTTTCATCAGAAATAACTACTTCTGCACTGCAAGCTCCCCCGCGAGCTTCTGGACCGTACGACTGTGTGAATGTTGTGTTTTTGTTTTCGAAAATTGCAGCGGCTCGTCCAGTAATGTGACCCATAAGAATGACGCCTTGGCCACCAAATCCTGAAATTTGTATCTCAGTCCTCATCTTTTTGGTTCTCCTTTTTCTCAAACCATTCGTCCATTCTTACTTGGAATGCTTTTTGACGTTGTACGAATGTTTCTCGTTGTCGTTCTACAAAGTTTCCAATGATAATAGGTTTGCCTAGTTCAATATCTAGTTCATGTCCAGAGGCTTTATTGTTGATGACCGATGTTTCTTTTAAGTTTTTCATCATTTGGACACCAAGTGGTTGGCGGTTACGTCGTCCATAGACTGTAGGACATGGTCCGATGACTTCTATAAAAGAGAAACCATCAATATTCAGTGCTTTCTTAATGGCCTGTTTAAGTTGTAGAGGATGAGCAGAAGTCCATCTTGCAACAAACACTGCACCAGCTGCATCTGCTAGGTGTGGAAAATTAAAAGGTGTGTCTTCATTGCCATAAGGTGATGTACTTGTAATCGCACCATAAGGAGTACCAGGACTAAATTGTCCACCAGTCATGCCGTAAATATGGTTGTTAAGGCAAATTACTGTTAAGTCTACATTTCTTCTTGCAGCATGGATAAAGTGATTTCCACCAATGGAAAATAAGTCACCATCACCAGCAAATAAGAAGACTTTCATATTAGGTTTGACAAGTTTGAGACCTGTAGCAAAAGGAATCGCACGCCCATGTGTGGTGTGGAAAGAGTCAATATCAATATAACCTGCAGCTCGGCTAGAACAACCAATACCAGAAACAATAGCATAGTCATTTTTTGGTATGTTCAGTTCTTGTAATGCGGAGATTAAGCTAGAAAATGCGACTCCGATTCCGCACCCCGGACACCAAATGTGGGGCAATCGATCTTGTCGTAACCAATTGTCCATAGGATGTTGTGGTTTTATATTTTCTGTCATTTTGCCGCCCTTCGAATTACTTCAAGTATTTGTTGGGGACTATGGAGTCCACCGCCAGGATGAGTTACAGGAATAACGTTTGTTTTACCATGAGCGCAACGTTCCACTTCAAGACCGATTTGTCCCATGTTAATTTCTGGAACAATATATGCTTTAATGTTGCTTGCTAATTCTGCGATTCTCTTTTCTGGAAATGGCCACACTGTAATAAGACGAAATAGGCCAACCTTGATGCCTTCTTTTCGGGCTTGTTCTATAGGATATTCTGCAATGCGACCAGAAATACCATAAGAAACAATAATGATTTCTGCGTCATCTAAGTATTTTTCTTCAGTGAGGATGATTTTATCTGCATTTTTGCGGACTTTGTTCACTAGACGATCCATCATCTCAGATTGTGCACGTGTTGTGATTTCAGGATAGCCCTTAGTATTGTGCGTGAGACCAGTCATGTGAATATTATAACCTTGTCCAACAGGAGCCATTTCAGCAACTAAATCTTCAGGGGTAGTTCTATAGGGTAGATATTCTTCAGGAGGAAGTTTCGTATATTTTCGAGGAGTTGGTTGAATAGCTTCTGGTTCTGGATAGATAACACGTTCGGACATATGTCCCACTGTTTCATCCATCATCACTAAAACAGGCATACGATATGTTTCTGCATATTCAAATGCTTTAATCGTTAGATCGTAACATTCTTGTGGAGATGAAGGAGCTAATGCAATCACTTCATAATCGCCATGAGAACCCCATTTTGCTTGCATCATATCAGCTTGTCCCACCATAGTCGGAAGACCAGTAGATGGACCTCCACGTTGCACATTCACAACAACACATGGAGTTTCTGTGATCATACCTAATCCAAAGTTTTCCATCATCAAGGTAAAACCAGGACCAGATGTTGCTGTCATAGCTTTTGCTCCGCCCCAAGATGCACCTAAAATTGCATTCATAGATGCAATTTCATCTTCCATTTGAATAAAGATACCGCTGATGGCTGGAAGTCTACGGGACATTCGTTCCGCTATTTCAGTTGCTGGTGTAATAGGATATCCAGCAAAAAAAGTACACCCGGCTCGAATCGCACCTTCTGCACAAGCATAGTCGCCATTCATAAAATGAACAGGTGTAAATGTATGATGTTTATTGATATAAAACATGTCCTTCCTTTGAAAGAATGCTTATTGTATAAAAATTACCAATAAAGCGGACTAATTATCTATTTTGTTTACGTAAATACAAAAATCTGGGCAAATTGATTGACATATTTTGCAGCCAACGCATAGTTCTGGAGAATATGCCGTCGGTAGATGATAACCTTTTGAGTTAATTTGAGAAGAAACTTTGAGAACACCTTTAGGACAAAATTCAATGCAATAAGTACAACCTTTGCATCTTTCTGGATTCAGAAGAATTTTAAATTTAGGCTTTACTTCCTCTGTTTTCTCAGCTTCTTGTTTTGCTTCGTTTGTTTTCTCAGCTACTTGATTGGCTTCGTTTATTTTCTCAGCTTCTTGTTTTGCTTCGTTTGTTTTCTCAGCTACTTGATTGGCTTCGTTTATTTTCTCAGCTTCTTGTTTTGCTTCGTTTGTTTTCTCAGCTTCAGAAAGTTGGGATGCCATCTTTACCTACCTTAAAAATGTAGTTTATATTGTCAAGAATGAATGAAAAGCAATAAATATTGCTTACTTTAATTAAGACATTTTTAAATAAAAATTACAATCAAAAAATTATTATTTTTTCTAACATATGATAAAAATAATACTTACATATTTTTACTATATATATCTATAATACTTATATATTTTAAATATATATATAATATAATACTATATATTTTAACTATAATAGTATATATTCAATTGGCTTTATTCAATATGTAAGTTCTTGCACAAATTTTTGTAATGTATTGTGTGCAATGTTTTTTTTGTGCAAGGTACTATTGAAATCTACCATGATATATACGATATTTTAAAGATAGTGTATATAGTATTTGCAAAATGATTTTGTGAATACAATTGCTTTTGTTTATTTTTTTCCCATTCTTTTTTGATGTGCAAGGATTCTATGCAAAAAATGATGAGTGATATGTTTTTTTGAATCCATTGCAAATGATTGTGTCATATCTTTTGCCTTGTTGTTGTGATCTATTGCAGATGATCTATAAGACAAAGATTTTAATAGAGATTCAATGAGTAAATTTTACAATGACTTTTTCTAGAGGGAAAAAATGATTTGAATTTGTTTTTGAGAGGACATTAAAAATATTTAAAAAAAAGAAATTTGTTTATATTCAGGTAATATTTGTTGATAAATTTTTCATGTGGACAAAAAATTTTTATCGTCCACATGATTTGTTTGTATCATTATAAAATTCAAAATGTAAAAAAGATGAAAAGATGTTCTCTTTCCTTTTTTTTATAAAACTAACAAAAGAAAATTATGCTTCATACACTTGAAGAGTAGGTAGAACTTGCTCTTTTAATGTTTGTTCTACAAAAGAATGTAATGTAAATTGAGCAGCAGGACAACAAGAACAAGCACCTTGCAACTGGACATATACTTTGTCACCATCTACATCAATCAATTCAATATTGCCACCGTCTGCCATTAAAGCAGGCTTGATAGTAGAATTAATAACTTGTTCTATTTTTCTGATTTTTTGCAAAGTATTCATGGGAGACGCAGAAGTATTTTCTGTTTTTTTTATGTCTTTCCATTCTTTAGCAAATATATCATCTAGAATATCTTGAAGTTTATTGTGACAATGTGTACAACCGCCGCCTGCCTTTGTATAGTAGATGATATCTTGGATTGTTTTGAGTTGATTTTCAATGATGTTTTTTCGTAATTTTTTTTCATAAATATTAAAACATTTGCAAATCAATGCACCTTCATCTTCTTCTATCTGGGGATTAACTTCTTTACGATAGTTTTGAAGTGCTGCATCAAGTGCTTCGCGTCCCATAACAGAACAATGCATTTTTTCAGGAGGAAGACCGCCTAAAGCATCAACAATATCTTGATTTGTGATTTTTTCTGCTTCTTCAATTGTTTTTCCTTTAATCAATTCTGTTAACATACTAGACGAAGCAATTGCACTTCCACAACCAAATGTTTGAAATTTAGCATCTAAAATTTTTCCATCTTGAATTTTTAGATACAATTTTAATGCATCACCACATACAAGAGAACCAACTTCTCCAACAGCATCAGGATTGTCCATGCTACCCATATTTTTAGGATTGAAAAAGTTTTCCATTACTTTTTCTGCATAATTCCACATTGCTTTCTGCCTTTTTTTTTAAATATGTATGAATATGTATGTAATTTAGTTTCTAAATATATATGTAATTTAGTTTTGCAAAGTTGTTTTTGCAAAAAATTTTCTTTTTTTCATAATACAATTCTATTATAACTATTCCTAAGAAAGAATTCAATGAAAATATCTTATACGTGTTTACTTTGGCATCACATCTTATTTTTTTGAAAATTTTTATAAATTTTATCTTATAGTCAAATTTATAAAAATTTAAGTATATTTTATTGTGGTTGGAGTAAGGAAAGTCCATGGGCATAATCGTCCCAATCTTTATATTTGCTTTCTAGTTGTTTCATATATTTCTGTGTTGTTTCTGCTAGTTCATTGGGGACTGTATAGGGCGTTAAATTTTTATATCGTTGTATATAGTTTTGTAATTTTTTAATATGATTTTCCCATTGTTTATTAGTTCTGTCCCAATTATTTTTTAATACTTTTAAATCTTGTTTACCAAATACATCTAACATTTTATTTAAATCATCTAAAGTATTTTGGATATGTTTTTTTGTATTGTCTAGTTGTTTTTCATATTCTTTGATATCTCTTGCAGATCCCCAATGAAAGGACAATTTCCATGTATATTCTATGGGATATTGTTCAGGTTTTTTCTGTAAGTGAGGTGGAAGGCTCAATACTAAATAGTAAATCCCTGGAAATTGTTGTCTGTATTGCAATATACATTGAAAATTGCTAGTTCCTTTGATCTCTCTTTGTAAGAGTTCTTTTGTTTGTGTAGGATCTAGTAATTTTAAGATATAAGTAAATTCTTCTTGTGTTGTAATGATATTTGTCTTGAATTGTGCTCTGAGTTGTATGTGATTTTTAGTGGATCTGATTTGTGATTTTTCTAAAGAAAAAATGATATTAGGCACTGTTTGCTTTTTTATTTCAATAATGCCAGAGGGTTGTGATGTTGGTTGTTCTTTTTGTGGTGTAGGAATCACTGCTACAGGTGTTGGGGTAGTTGGCTGTTTTTTTTCTATTGATTCTGGAACAGTGTCTATTGGTTGTGTTTGACTGATTTTTGTAGAACTTTTGTGTTTAAATAGAAGAGGTGTTAATCGAATCAGTCCAATCAATGAAGCGATTCCAAAAACGATAATAGAAATTTGCATAGAAAGAGTTAAATTCTTCCAACCTGTTTTTTTTTTGTGTTTAACAGGGATTTCTAAACGCATTGTTTGAGCTAAGGATCGAACAGTACTACTGAGGCGCGGTATAGGAACGGGGCGTTCTTCTGTAGCAAAACTTTTTACTTGTTTTCTTCGTTTACATTCATTGATCAACGAGTCGATCATGTCTGCAGATAGAATTCTCGTTGTGATGAGAATAGTTTCAAGGGATGTAGGATGTCCAAGGCTTACGAGTGTATTTTGTAGGCTCAATAGATTTTGCAATCGTTCTCTTGTTACTAAATGATATTTCATTAACATATGAGAAAGATCGAGTTCTAATTTATTTTTTTCTTTGATAACTTCTACACTGATAAGTTCTGGTTTTTGATCCGAGATTTGTTTATAAATTTGTTCATCTAAAGAAGAATTTTGTAATAATATATCGATCACTGTGATTTCTTCATCTTCGTGCTTATCTTTTTTTGTCCACAAAGCAATGATAAGATCTTGTAATTTAATATGTTTCTTTTCAAATAGTATTTTTAAGAGTGTAAGTTCTTCTGTAAGGTCAACTTTGGTTGTATATGTTGTTTTTTCTTCGGAAACTTGAAGAACGTCTTTTTCAGATGTAGCTTGTGTTTTTTTGATAATAGGCATTGCCAATGTGACTTGCGAACCCTGAAATTTTTGTCCTAAAGTTTGCATTGCATCATCCATACTTGGCGTTGTTTTTTCTTTGCTTTGTATGGGCATTTGCATAGTAGTACCTATACTTATCGTTGTTTTTTCTTGTCTTGTTGCAGGTGTTGGGGAAATTAATGTTACTGCAGGTTCTTGTGCCACTGTTTCTTGACTTGTTTCTGGTGTGGCTGAACTTTCTATGGTTTGCTGTTTCTTCTCTTTTTCTTCTAAAAGTTTATATTCTTCTATTAATGTTTGAATTTTTTCTTTGTCTAATTTGAAAAAATGAAGGAGCACGCCTTCTAACAAAATTATGTGAGGAATAAGATTTGTTTCTAACATAATTTTTACCGGTCTGAGGCGAAATTTTTGTTGTCGCAATGCATTGTGTATTTGTTGTATTTGTTGCCATTTTCCAAGGGAGGTTTTTGTTCTATAATACTCTAATAGTGTTCTTTCTTGTTCTAAAGTAAAATCATACCATGCATATTGAAAGGTAGTTTCTAAAAATAATGTGCAACGTTCTTGAACTGCTTTGATATTAGGAATCAATGGAATAGGAATTTTTAAAGTACTGTATGTTTTGTTATTCCATTGAAAATTAATATTAATATGCTGAAATTGAATTTGACCTAAAAGAAGTATATGTAATAATCCAGCTTCTATGTCGGCTTTTTCCATAATAAAATGGGAAAGAGGAATATGACAGATGGGTTTGATATTCTCTTGAATTTGTAGAAGTTCTTCAATACTAGGCAATAGAAGTTCTGCTAAATTTCGTAGCCGAATATTGGGAAGTAAAATTTTGTCTTGGTGTGTTCGTGAACATAAAGTTTCTAGTGTATTTGCACGATTTGTGTTGACTGGTAAAATAGGGGTAAAATCATTAGCTCTAGGGTAAAATAGTTTAGTAAGCATCATCATTTTCCAGTGAATGTCGTACTTTTTGAGTTCTGCTTGTAATTGTGCAGTCTGTCTAAAACTGGAAGACAATTCTATTTGTTTTGGTGGTTGTTCCCAAGATTCATTGAATTCTTTTCTAAAAGGATCAATGATTTTTTTAATTTGCTCAATTTCTGAAGCATCCACAACATAGCGCATGTATTGTTGTTTTTTTATCCAATTCCAAGAATATCCTTCAAATATGATGTTAGCAAGTGGAATATTCATAGAAAAATTTTGACATGAATTTTCCCATTCTAGAGCTTTTAAGAGTTGTGGCTGTGTGAGCATTCCAGCTTTCACAGCTGTTTTTGCTATTTCAAGTTCTACTTTTTCCATATATTTTCTCTTTATGTTAATTTTTGTAGTTGTTTTTTGCGTTCATCATTAATAAGAGAATGTACTAGTACATGAATATCTGCATGGATGTTGTCAGGCAATTGAATTGTATTTCTAGAAGGTGTACAATAAAATGCCATAATGAGTTGTGCAATTTGATATCCTGTAATAGGGTTACCTATTTTTGTAGAAAAATTTATATTGCCATAATGTTTAAATAAATTAACGATTCCTGGGAATAAGCTAAATTTTTGTTTGGTCTGTATCATAGTTTCCCATTTTTTCAATTTTGCTAAACAATTGTCAATATTTTTTACTCGGGAAGCTAGGGCAATGCTTTTGTCTTTTTCCATAAGTTCTGCTAATGATGATGGAAGTCTATTATTAAACACTTGACGTATATTTTTATGATGATAACGAACAGATTCTATTTTTTGTTTTAATTCTTGCGTTCCATATTCATAAATGGTAATGCCAGAATAATCATATCTTGGATTAGAAAGTACATTAAGAAAGGATTTAAATTTTCGTGGAATAGATTCTTGACTTTTTAGAATGGCATTTGTTTTTGTAGCAAGTTCTTGGCATAAATATTGTCGTACTAATAGAGAAATTTTATTTCGAAGTTGTTTAGGAATAAAATTTAGAGCTATTTTTAATTCATCTAATGATATTTTGCTTGTAGGAGCAATAAATGCTGTGATAATAGATTGGAGTTCTTGAATCGAACGTTCAGAGTTTTTTTCGTCTTTGGCTTTTTGAAGAATATGGAGTAAATTTTCTAAACTTGAGGCACGCATGACTAAATCATTGATGGATTCTGTATGTTCTGCAACAAGCATTTTTTCAAAAGCTCTTCGAATTCGTAATTCTTTGGAAGCAGGATAATATTTATTTAAAATTTGGTGCAATGCATTGGGTTTTATTTTAAATTCTTCATAGATATTTTGAACTGTTTTCATTGTTTCTAAAAAAGGATATATTTTTAATAGATTCTTAGATACAATGGGAGTTTCTTCTAGTAAATTTTTTAATTGGGATGCTGATTCGCATTGTTCTAAAGACGTGCGAAATAAATGTACTTTTTCTTTTAAATGAAATTGAAGTAGGGATTCAAAATAAGCATAGATTTTTTTATTAATTCTGCTAGAATCGCTGAGTTTACTATATTTATCTAGGTAGTGATAGATTCGTCTGGAACCTTTTTGTAAAATATTATTGATATTATCCTCTTGCAAAAACATTTTTCCACGAATGAGTAAGGAATTACGAAGATCCATTAAAAGAAGATGTTGATTTCTTGGTAATCCACTTCTCATAAGGCTAGAGATAGTTGTAAGAATATCTTTTTGTGCTCTGCTCTTTTCTATAAGTTCTTCAATGTCTTTGAGAGATGTTCTAGTAGGAGTCACAATCATTGTGTTTTGAAGTAATTCTTCCTCAGAAACGCCATGACTTGCTTGTACAATAGAACACAATGCAGAAGGTGTACTTAAAAATGTCATGAGTTCTTCTTGGAATGAGACAAGCATATAATCTTCAGGTTCTACAGCAAGACAATTTTGAGAAGATGTAAATGTTTCTTCCATGGAATCTTTTTTGTTGAAAACTTTGAAAGAGTCGATTCGTAAAATTTTATTCTTTTTTTGTTGTTTTTCTTCTTCTAATATAGTTTTTTCAATTTTTCTTGTTGCATAAAACAATTCTCGCAAAAAATCAGTGGCAGATGCATATCGTTTTGATAATTTAGAAACCATGGAACGATCTATAATTTTTTGTAGTTCTTCTGTTTGTTTTGTGCCAAGAATATTGCTTAATTTGGGCGGTGTTTGAAGTTTTCTTTTTCCTAATTCATTTAAGGTACGCAAATCATGGTAAGGACGTTTTCCCATCAACATATAATATAAAATGCATCCAATAGAATATAAATCTGCAGTGACTCCGACTTTTTTATTAGAATAGATTTGTTCAGGCGACATAAATGCTGGAGTTCCCAGAATTTCTCCTGTAGAAGATATTTCTCTATTTTGCTTGTTGATAAATTTTGCAAGACCAAAATCACCAATTTTAATATTTTGTGTACTATCATCTATAAAAATATTGGCAGGCTTCAAATCTCTATGAATAATGTCTCTACGATGGGCATATAACATAGCTTGTAGAATTTGCTTTGTAAATTCTAATGCTTCTAGTACATAAAGTTTTCCTTTTGTTTCTACGTATTGTTCCAAAGTTTGTCCTTGGATGTATTCCATTACAACAAATACACCTCTAGGATGTGGACCAATGCCATACAGTTGTATTATAGAAGGAATTTTGAGCTTTCTATGAACTTCAATTTCTTGGCGGAAGCGACTAAGTGATTTTTCATTTTTCATATTTCTAGTAGGAATAAGTTTCATGGCAACTTCTTGTTTACTCTGAAGATGGACTGCTTTATATACAGTACCCACTGAGCCTTTTCCTAATTTTAACAGAAGTTTATAATCTTGATATTCTTCAAAATCTTTTTTAGAAATAATATCACTAAATTTATCTTGGATTTGTAGAGGGTCATGTGGAGGAATATATACTGGCAAAGTTTGTTTTTCTTTACTTTTAAATGTGCTAGTAATTGTTGTCCATAGGTTCATTTGTCTTGCCTTATTTTAGAATACTTATTTACGAATAGATTTGGAAAGATTTATATTTCCTGTTTCTGTCACTAAAATATTATCTTCAATTCGAATCCCAATTCCTTTATATTGCTTAGGAATATTAGGAAGTCTAGGAGAAAAATAAATTCCAGGTTCTACAGTGAGAACCATTCCTGGCTGTAAAGAAATAGGTTTTTCTTTATGAAAATATTTTCCAGCATCATGAACATCTAAACCTAACCAATGACCTGTTCCATGAGGATAAAAGGGAAAGTATAATTTTTTTTGGATAATTTCTTCAGGAGTTTGTTGCAATATTTTTTTTTGACTAAGAAATTTTGATAACACTCGAATCGCTGCTTGATGAAAGGAATGAATAGGACGGTTGGGCTGTATTTCAGCAATAGCGCATTGTTGCATTTTTAAAACTAAATCATAGAGTTCTTGTTGAGGTTCTGTAAATTTTCCAGAAATAGGAATTGTTCTTGTAATGTCTGCACAGTAATAATTGTATTCTGCCCCTGTGTCTATGAGTAAAAGTTGATTTTTTTTCAAAAGTGATGTATTATTTGTATAATGAAGAACAGTGGCATTGCTTCCCGTCGCAACAATCGTGGGAAAGGCTGGTCCACGAGCACCTTGGTATCTATATTGATAGTGCAATTGTGCTTCAATCATAAATTCATATTGTCCTGGCTGTATTCGTGCAATTGTATATTCTAATGCCTTTTTCGTAATTTGTATTGCTTTTTTAATGTTTTTTATTTCTTCAGGCTGTTTATACAATCTCATATTTGCTATAATTTCTTCTAGATCATGCAATTGACTTGGATATTGTTTATGATAGGAAAAACTATCTTTTCGCAAAAGCTTTTCTCGTTGAGAAAGAACAATTTCATCTAGCTTAGGATCTAAGTAGGGCGTATAATATAATATAGTAGCATGTTCTAAATATTCCGTTAATTTATTGGGAAATTCATTTAATGGGTACACAATATCTGCTTGAGCACATTCTTGAATTTGCTCTTTTGTCATTCGATTGCCTGTCCAAGTTTTTTCATTATCTGTAGCTTCATCCCAAAATAAGACTAATTGATGTTTATCATGGACTGTAGTGTAGATGGCGATGGTATTTGATTCTGTGATGTTTGTTAAGTAGTAAAAATGAGATGCTGTACGTCGATAATGTGTTTCACCTTGATCTTCAATAGGTCGTTGTTTCATTCCTATCAAACCAGCACTTAAAATAGCAACACCATTTTGTATATAAGATAAAAAAGTGTTTTTTTTCATTGTGTTGTATGTCTCTTTGAAAATTCTACGGGAAATTATGATGGGTATATGATTTCCCGTAGCATTGTAAGGGGAGATTAATGAACAATTCGAATAATTTCTTTGAGCTGTATTGTAGAAACTTCGCTTAATTTTATATATTGTACACCTATTTCAAATAATGCTTGAGAAGGAACTGGTTTGCACCATATTACGCGACCATTTAATTCAGCACTCAATTCATCTGCATATACTTTCATACGAAGTTGTTCATTTTTTCCTAATGTAGTAGGGGAGATGAATGAAATACCTGTGTTACTAATATTTCGCACAGGATATTTTCGTCCTGCAATTTTTGATAAACTTCCACGTGCAAACATTACTTCTACATTTTCTGTTTTGTATCTTGGATCGATTCGTCGTTCTACGCCAGTGTACACTACTTCTTTTTCTTTAGCCATAATTGGTTCCCAATTTTGGAACGTTCCACGAGATTCAATATGTACAGTTTCAAATTGATGTTCGAGAACTTTACTTGTAAGTTTATCTTTATTCATAGCTTCTCGTATTTTATCCATATCAATGCGTGGTCTGCCTCGATCTATATGCATATCTAATGGATTGACCTTTTGAGGTGCAACAACTTCTAAAGGTAAAGAACGACCACGACCAGAACGACGAAAACCATCTTCCATTTCTGGTGCAATACGAAGCGTTAAGGAAAATCCTCTTCCAACAGCCTCTAAATAGCAAAGTACTAATAAGTCAATGGCTTTTTCTGTAAAACCAATTAATTGTGAAATATCTACAACAAGATTTGTGTGACCTGATGCCATAAGTTGTTTAAAATGTTCAGAAAATGTCTCTAAGAAAAGACGCATATCTACATTAATCAATTCCATGCGACTTCCTGTTATGATAAAACGTGGTGTGTCATCTTTTTCACGTTCTAATTCTTCTACGACTGGTACAAATTCTTGAAAAATTTTATTTTGATCTTTTAAGAGTCGAATGGTCATGTCAGTACCATGCTCTTTTGCTTGTGCATGAGCAAATAAAAGTTTAATAGCTACAGACTTTTCTAGGTTATTATATTCACGCATATCTATAAACATTTTTTTACCCGCGGATTTGCAAAGTGTCTGAAAATATGCATCAAAATCACGTAGAAACGCAGATGCTTCCATTGGATTGACATAGAGACAATTGACTTTTATTTCAAAATTAGAAGTGGATTCGTCAAAATCAAATTTATCTCGCTCTGGAAGATCTACAACAGGAATGTCTTCAACATCGTCCTGAACAATTTGTGCAACATCTAGGAGATTTTTTTCATCCTCTACAGGAATAGGCACTACTTCTTGGGCTGGTGTAGCATCTAAGATAGATTCAAACACTGGCACTGGATCAGGTTTATTTGGAATAAACTCTGCACCTTGCCTTTCACCGATAATTAATTCTGCACCATCGATTAAATGATCTCCTGGAATAAATTCTGCACCTTGAGAAATTTCAGGTTCATTGCGAAAAATTTCTAAATTTATCACAACAGCTTGTGGATTGAGACGAAAAATTTCTTCCATTTCTTGGTTAATTTGTACTGTAATAGCATTGCCAGTATTTAAAGTTTCTACAATGAGTATTTGAATAAGTTCAGGAGTAATCAAAAATAATTTTCGTAGATCCACAACTACTTCGCTGTATCCAGCCTCTAAAATTTGTTGGATTTTGTTAGATATGATGTCATAGTTGTCATCATCTGTAAGTTGAATAATATTGGTAGTAATTTTAGGTTTTGCAACAACGGGTTTTGGCTTTTCCTTTTGTTTATCAACAACTTGTGGCATTTTTAAATTAAAATGTTCAGCATCTGAAGAGGTTTTGAGAATAGAGTAATTTAGAGGCGATAAATGAAAAGTGACTGTTTTTCCAAGAACTTTTAAAGATTGTGCACCATATACAAAGCTTGCAAGATAATCTCTATCTACAGAAGGAGCGTCTTCCATATAAATTGAAATATCTTTTTTTTCACTTAAAATAACTTTTCGTAAAATTCTTTGAAATTTTTGAAGAGTATCTCTGTCTTTGTCATAAAAGATTTCTAGAAGATCTCCATGGTCTTTTTGTTTTGCCATTGTGCTCTCTCGTTCATTAATAATAAAATAAATAGCAAACTTTACAAATTTTTATGTTTGAAAAAAGTTTGCCATTTTTTTGTTTATTTTAAGCTATTATGCTTTAGATTCGGAAGAAATGGAATGTTCCATTTGTTTTGCTTTTTTTGCTTTATGAATCAAAAAAGAAATAAAGGCCATTGCAATAAATACACCAGCTGTGATATGGCTCATTTGTTGAACATCATACATTTGCATAAAGTTCAAAATGTATTCTACAAATGGATTATAGGGATTTTCACACCATTTTTGTGCTACCATTGGGAAAATATAGACTAGAATGGTGATCCAAAAGCAAAATTCTGTATAATTTTGTCGAGAAGCTTTTGTTTTGAAATATACTTTATCAATCACTTCTCCTTGTTTATAAATATCCCAATGTGCTTGGATAGGTCCAGTAGTAATGGGAGTGATAATAAATTCAGCCTTATTATTTTCTGGAGAAGAATCAATAGTAACAGAATTAGGATATACAGTACAGTTTGATATATTAGGAACTAAAGTAAAAGACTCATTTTCTTTTGATATCATTCCCTGTGCTTTAAAAAATTGTACTTTCCAAGAATATGGCTTTTGAGCTTTCATCTGCTTATAATAATTGATGAGAAGTTTATGGTCTTTATCTGTGGCTTCTAAAGCAACTACCTTAGGAATCAATCCAGTTTTTTCTTCAGAATCTTTGAATGCATTTAGGACTTCATCTGGTATTTCCTCGCGAGCAGATTCACTATGTGGTACTATTTTTGTTGCACTTGTGGCAATAGGCACTTCTTTGGAAGCTGCACTATGTGGTTTAGAAACCTCAACTTGTTCCTCAGTAAGAATTGTCCCCACTTCTTCTTGCATTTCTGAGATTGCATCTAGCATTTGTTTTTCTTCATCGCTTACTTTTGGTTCTTCACTAAGTTCAGTATCTATTTTATCTTTAACAGGTGCTTCCTCTTTCTCAGTAGGTACTTCTTCTTTCTCAGCAGGTACATCTTCTGTTTTTACTTCTAGTACTTCAGAATCTTCTTCATCTTCTTCGGTAATTTCTTCAATTGTCTCTTCTTGGGATTCCTTATCAAGAAGATCATCATCAAGTTTTTGTTGTGGTATATTGGCTTCGTCTAGATCAGTTAAATCACTGCCAAAGCTTAGATCTATGTCGGCCTCATCGTCTTCTTTAGATTCCTCCGTTGTGCTTAGGTCAGTCAAATCACTGCCAAAGCTTAGATCTATGCCTGCCTCATCGTCTTCTTTAGATTCCTCCGTTGTGCTTAGATCAGTCAAATCACTGCCAAAGCTTAGATCTATGCCTGCCTCATCGTCTTCTTTAGATTCCTCCGTTGTGCTTAGATCAGTCAAATCACTGCCAAAATCAGTTAAATCTATACCATCGTCATCAGGCATTTCTTCAGTAGAACCGGGATCAGTCAAATCACTGCCAAAATCAGTTAAATCTATACCATCGTCATCAGGCATTTCTTCAGTAGAACCGGGATCAGTCAAATCACTGCCAAAATCAGTTAAATCCATGCCATCGTCATCAGGCATTTCTTCAGTAGAACCGGGATCAGTTAAATCACTGCCAAAATCAGTTAAATCCATACCATCGTCATCAGGCATTTCTTCAGTAGAACCGGGATCAGTCAAATCACTGCCAAAATCAGTTAAATCCATGCCATCGTCATCAGGCATTTCTTCAGTAGAACCGGGATCAGTCAAATCACTGCTAAAATCAGTTAAATCAATGCCATCGCCTTCTGGAGTTTGTTCTGTGCCGAGATCTGACAAGTCACTACCAAAATCCATAAGATCAATGCCATCGCCTTCTGGAGTTTGTTCTGTGCCGAGATCTGACAAGTCACTACCA
>JAGOMP010000007.1:17029-35935 GCA_017993505.1 Planctomycetota bacterium | reverse complement strand
GATCTGACAAGTCACTACCAAAATCCATAAGATCAATGCCATCGCCTTCTGGAGTTTGTTCTGCACCGAGATCTGACAAGTCACTACCAAAATCCATAAGATCAATGCCATCGCCTTCTGGAGTTTGGTCTGTGCCGAGACCAGACAAGTCACTACCAAAATCCATAAGATCAATACCATCGCCTTCTGGAGTTTGGTCTGTGCCGAGATCTGACAAGTCACTACCAAAATCCATTAAATCTATTCCACCGTTTTCTGATGTTTGATCAGTAGTTCCAAAATCAGTTAAATCAGTATTAAAATCTACTGCATCATTATCAAAACTTAAGTCTATACCAGTAGCATCTTGTGAACCAAATGGTGAAACATCTTTATCAAAGCCTAAATCCATATTATAGGGATCTCCCAAATCAGATAAATCATTTCCTATATTATTATCAAGCGAAGATTTTTGTTGCAATTTTTGACTAGAATCATTGGATTCTGTATATGCAACTGGACTTGGTAAGCTAGCTATTGCTTCGTCCATAGTTTCATAGCAAGTAAGAATAGAAGAAATTCCTAACATATCAAATAAATCAGCTACTTTTTGAGGGACTTTTACTAATTTAAGGTCTCCATCTGTTTCTTGGTATTGATCTAAAACTTTAACAAGAATACCAAGCCCTGTACTATTCATATAGCCAATTTCAGAAAAATTCAATATAAGGTATTTTACACCTTCATTATATAATCCCAATGTTTTGGCTTCAAACTTTTTAACAGTACTTCCATCAATGGAACCTTTTAAATCTAAAATAGCGACGCGTGAGGTATCCTCTAATTGTATTATACTAAGTTGAAAGTCTAAATTACCCATAATGAATTGCCCTTTCAAAATGTTATTTATCAAAGAGTATTTTGCTTTAAGGAAGAGTTAAAATAGACAATTTATTTTAACTTATAAATATAAAAATTTCTAGAATTAATTTAAATTTTTTATTATATTCCTTATTTTTTTTTATAGTTGTTGAAAATAAATTTGTTGATAATTTTTATTCGCAACTATTTTGCAATCTTTCTAAATGATTTGTCATTTGTATGATTTGACGCCAATGTAAAATTTCTCCTCGTGTTTGGATAGAAATATTGCTGAGTTCTAAAGCTTCTTCAATCATGTGTGTTTCTAATTTTAAAAATGGACTTTGTTTTAAAGAATTAAATATAGTTTTTCGTTTCATATTAAAAATTGAACGGACAATATCTTCAAACAAAGTTTCATTAGTTAATTCCTTTGGTATTGATTTAGGTGTCATTTTAATAACACTAGAATATACTTTAGGAGGTGGAACAAAAGATTGAGGTGAAATGTGACGAACATGTTCTATGTTCGCTCGCAATTGGGCTAAAATACTGATAGGTCCATAAAATTCAGTATTTGGTTGGGCAAGAAATCTCTGGGCAACTTCTTTTTGAATTGTAACCACAATAATTTTAGGAGGGATCGCCACTTTTAAAAAATTCATCAAAACAGGAGCAGAAACATTATATGGTAAATTAGCAATTATTTTATATGATTGCTGTTTTATAATAGGTTCTATGCAATTCCATACTATTGGATTAATATTATGTTTTTTATTTAATATATCACATTCTAAAAGATGAAACGAAGAATACGAAGAAAAAAATTGTTTTAGAATAGGATAAAAACGTTTATCGATTTCCACTCCCCAAAAATTTTGAACATTAGGAACAATATACTGTGTCAAATGTCCAATTCCACAGCCAATTTCTAAAACATTATCTTCTGGAACGATCTCTGCCGCAGATACAATATCTTCACATACTTTAGGTTCTATTAAAAAATTTTGTCCCAACATTTTTAATAAAGGCAACCCATGAATTTGAAGAAATTGTTGTAACTCTTTTCGTGTGGTTGGAAAATTCGTCATATTCCTTCCTTTATTTCCTACAACTTTAACCGAATGTATTCCAAAAATAAGGTAGAAGTAGAAAAAAAATCCAATATAATACCAACGCCATTGTGAGAATTTGCATATAATAATGAAGTAACTTTTTGATTTGTATTTTTTTTGCCTGAATATATTGCTGATTATTTTTCCAAAAAAAATACAGGAACAATAAAAATACTAATAGAATATACTTTTTATTCATCTTCATATTCATTAAAATTTTACACTGTACAATATCAAGTTTAAATTTTACATTGTACAATATCAAGTTTTTTCAAGTATACATTGAAAAAAAAGAAAATCAAGGAAAGAATTTCAAGGACACAAATTTTATATAGGATTATTACAATCTTTTTAAAAAAACATCTTCCCAAACATCTTTTAGAAATGGCGTATATATGAAACATTTTATCTTACTTCTTTTATGTTGCACTATTGTTTGTTTTTTTTCAATATTATATGAAATATCTTGGAAATACCAAATAGAAAAAAGCATAGGGTATGTATTTTGCATAGATCGTTCTTGGAGCATATCCCACGATGAAATAGAAAAAATTCAACAACAAATTCAACAAGTGCTTCCAAAAAAAGGCAAAGTTTTTTTTGTATATTTTGGAAAAGACATTATGTCTTATGAACAACAATTAAACGAACATATACAAATTCCGCCTCTTTCCTTTTCTGATAAAATTTGTGGCAGTGAATCAAATTGGAAAGAAGCTTTGCAATATAGCATAGAACTTTTAGTCCAATCTGATGTAGAAGTCCGCCGCATTGCTTTATTTTCAGATGGTTCTAGCTTTACTTGGTCTAAACAAATAGAAACCTTATTGCAACAACACCAAATTGAACTTTATACATATTGTGTAGAACCAAGAAACGACGTACAACTTCTTTCTGTAGATATGAACGAAACTGCACCAGTAGGGAGTGAACTTCATTTTCGATTATGGTACTCTTCAGAAATGCAAACAAATATGACTGTCCATATCCAACAAAACAACAAAAAAATTTGGCAACAACAATATGAATTTTTATGGGGAGAAAATAAATACATAGATATTTCTGCAGGGATTTGTGAAAAAGGAGAACAATATTTTGAAATCTCACTTACAGGCGACAAAAGAACAGAAAATAATAAAGCATATTGTTTTTGCAAAGGCATACAACCCAAAATACTTCTTGTGTCTGATATAGATCTTCCTTTTTTTCAACAAATCTTTGAAAAAAGTAATATGATCCTACAACAACAGACATGGCATGATACAATCAATCCTTCTTTATATTCTTCTCTTCTCCTGTATCAACCTGTCAACACTGCCAATATACAACAACATGAATTACAAATAGAACAATATTTACAATCTGGTGGTGTTATCTTTTGCCTAGACTTCCCACCAATGAATGTACCATGGCTTCCTATAGAATTTCAACAAGAAACAAAGGAAACTGAACAAGAAAAAACATGGGATTTTACATTACCAGATAAAAAAGAAAATAATAAAACAATAGACTTAGAAATGAAATCTGCTTGTGTTCTCTTTGTTTTAGATAAATCTGGAAGCATGCAAGGAGAAAAAATTGAATTGGCAAAACAAGCTATTACAGAAGCGTTATTAAAATTATGGAAACAAGATATTGCAGGCGTACTTGCTTTTAATGAAACGCAAAATTGGATTGTTCCCTTAGGTCGAGGCGTTGACATACAATGGGCAATAGATCTCGTTCAAAATATACAACCAGAAGGCAGTACAAAAATTTTTGAAGCTCTACAACGTGCTCATAAAAGTATGAAAAATATTTCTACTCATATAAAACACATTATTTTTATTTCAGACGGATATGATGATAGCGGAATCCTTATACAAAAAGCCATGAAAAAAATAGTACAAAAAATTAGTCAAGATAAAATCACGATCACTACTATTGGTGTGGGAGAAGCATTTGATGCCACTTTATTAAGAGAAATGGCAGAAAATAGTAAAGGTCATTTTTTTCAAGCTACACAATATTCTGCTCTACCTGTCCTTTTATTAAAAGATGTAGATAGAATTCTCAAAATCAGAGAAAACAATAAACCTCTCCAAAAAAACAAAGAAAAACATACTATTTCACCAAAAAACAAACAAAAAACAGATAAAAAATACAATATATTTAGCCAATATCCTACATCTCTTGTACAACCATGGTCTTCTTTCCCAGTTTCTTTAATTTCTTATCCAAGTAAAATAAAACAAAATACAATCATACATTTACAATCTACAGAACGACAACTTCTTACAGAAATAGAATATAGCAAAGGAAATGTTCTGCTTTGGAATGCACCTATTCAAGAATGGCAACAATGGAACGAATATTCCCATTTTTGGAGTCATATAATACAGCAGACTATCCATTGGCCAACTCAAGACATAATGATAGAATATCTTTTATCCAACAACAATATGCAACCTATTCTTATCACAACATATAATAACATAGATCCTACTACTATACAATGGATACCTTCGTGTCAATATATTCAAAATAACACATGGCTTTTAGAAACACCTCTTCAATATAAATGGAATACAATTCATTTGCAAGCTACGAAAATACATAATACACAACTTGAATCATCGACAAAAATGAATCATCAGCTCCCGTCACATACCCAAGATATTATATGGGAACATACAACATCTCACTATCCTTTACTAACAGAAACACAAAATTTACAAATACAACCACAATTTCTTCAAAAAATTTCTACGAATAGCTACACATTGCCAAAAAATAAACAACAATTTTTAAACATTCCTATAAAAACAACTGCATGGCCACTATACATTCCTTTGCTTTTAGTTGCCTTCACTATCAGTTGCCTAATCATCATTTTTTATGGAAAACTCAAAAGTAATATGTAGATAGTAAGATTTGCAATAAAACTCAAAAGTAATATGTAGATAATAAATATTTTAAAATGATTTACCTCATTTTATTTTTGAAAAATGGGACAAAAGAAAGGTAGATAGCAGTTTTTAGGAACAATAAAAAAAGCGTTATCATTTGATAACGCTTTTTTATTTATCGGGGTGACTAGATTCGAACCAGCGACCTTGTGGTCCCAAACCACACACTCTAGCCAAACTGAGCTACACCCCGTTTGTTATATGTATATATTATATCATATATCTTTTATTTGTCAAGGATTATTTTATTTTTTCTTCTGTAATATATCATGAATCGTTTGTAGTGTTTCTTTTTGTAGATTTTTGTCTTGTAAATAAGGAAGTAAATTCGGCAATATGTCCGCAGTAGCTTGTTCTGACAAAATTTGTAATGCTTGTATTCTAATGTTATTTGGTAATGTTTTTGTATGTAAAATTTGCAATATATGAGGAATGGCTTCTGCAGATGGTTGTTTTTGTATTTGTTGTAGAACGTTTTGAATTTTATCAAAAGAAATGGAATCTGCTTTTTTTTGTGGAACATACGGATAAAATATAGGCAAGAGAAGAATACAATAGATAAGTATAATTTTTTTACTCGGAATGCGTAAAAGATACGTCAAAGCTTTTGTTTTATGAGTTTGATATAGGTACAATAAGGTGATGCATGATAAGGTGATATGGGGGAAAATAGAAAAAGAAAAGTAAAAGGTAAGAGAGAGTAAAGGAATGAATATGTAAATAATAAAAATATACCTAAAAGGTAATTGTAAAAAAGCAGAAAGTGCTTGTTTTCCTGCTATTTTATAGATAAGCAATATGCTAAGGATAATAAAACTATAAAAAATTATAGATATAATCTGCGTCATGAGTTGATATGTTTTTCGTGGACTAGGTTTTAATTGTAAAGTAATTTTTTCTAAATTATGGAATGGATTTTCTACAGGAATAATTTGGTGATGTTCTTTTAACCACGTTGTAATATAAGTGCGATTTTTTTGTGATTGGTTCATCATATTTAAAAGAATGCTATGTATCAAATTTTTTGTTTCTTGGCTTGTTTCTTGTTGTGTTAACTCTAAAATAGCATTCATATATGTTTCTTGAGGAGTTGGAGGAGCTTTTAAGAAAAAAGCAATGCCCATGCGAAGACAAATAATACATACAATCCAACTAATCCAAGAATTCCAAGGTTGATATTTTCTTAAATTTTTTTTCATTTAATTCTCATATGTAAAGGCATGATTTCATTTATACAATGATTTAAAATATTGATAATTCTTTTATTTAATAAAAAAAAGTAGCTATTTTTAAAAGCTACTTTTTTAAAAATTTCAAAAGCTATTGTCAGAAATTAGTCTCCAAATTGAATTCCTTGTGCAAGGGGCAATTCTTTAGACCAATTGATAGTGTTAGTTTGTCTTCTCATATAACCTTTCCAAGCATCGGAGCCAGATTCACGACCACCACCAGTTTCTTTTTCACCACCAAATGCACCACCGATTTCTGCTCCGGATGTGCCGATGTTTACATTAGCAATACCGCAATCACTTCCTTTGTGGCTTAAGAAAAGTTCTGTTTCTTGCATGTGGTTGGAGAAAATAGCTGATGAAAGCCCTTGAGGAACGTTGTTATGGTATGAAATGGCTTCTTCTATTTCTTGATAGCGAATGAGATAAAGAATAGGTGCGAATGTTTCATTTTGTACGATTTCGTATTCGTTTTTGACTTCTGCAATGCAAGGTCTAACAAAAGTACCAGATTCAAAGCCTTCTCCTGAAAGAACTTCGCCACCATATAAAATTGTGCCACCTTGTTCTTTGATCTGGGCAATTGCATTTTGCATAGCTTCTACAGCACTTTTATCAATTAATGGTCCCATTAATGTTTTGTCGTTCAATGGATTGCCTACCACTACTTGTTTATAGGCAGCGATTAAATCGTCTTTGAATTTATCAAAAATGCTGTCATGAACAATGAGACGACGTGTAGATGTGCAACGTTGACCAGCAGTTCCTACAGAACCAAATAAAGTAGCTCGTAATGCCATTTTTAAATCAGCGTGTGGAGTGATAATGATGGCATTATTTCCACCTAATTCTAGGATCATTTTTCCTAAACGACCGCCAACAACTTGCCCAATTCGTTTGCCCATAGCTGTACTGCCAGTTGCACTAATCATGGGAATGCGATCATCAGCAATGAGTCGTTCTCCTACTGTTTTGCCTTGGCCAATGATTAACGACATAATAGCTGATGGAATATGATTAGCTTGGAAAACTTTTTCTACAATTTTTGTACAAGCAATAGCTGTTAAAGGAGTTTTGCTAGATGGTTTCCATATCATGGTATCACCACAAACTGCACCAATCATGGAATTCCAAGACCAAACTGCAACAGGAAAATTGAACGCACTGATAATGCCGATCACTCCTAGTGGATGCCATTGTTCGTACATTCTATGCAATGGTCGTTCGCTATGCATAGTCAAACCATATAGTTGGCGAGAAATACCAACTGCAAAGTCGCAAATATCAATCATTTCTTGGACTTCGCCTTTTCCTTCGACTAAGATTTTTCCCATTTCTAATGTGACAAGAGCACCAAGATCTTCTTTGTATTTTCGAAGTTCCATTCCAATTTGTCGTACAATGTCTCCTCTACGAGGTGCTGGAATCATACGCCATTCTTCAAATGCTTTTTGAGCACTTGCAATTACTTTTTCATAATCTTCTACTGTGCCTTGCACGACTTCCGCAATGACTTCACCTGTGATTGGAGATGTAGATGTTAAAACGTTACCATTCCCAAACCATTCTCCGTTAAAACAGCCATAATTCTTTTTTTCAATGCCTAATCGTTGGAGAATTTCTTTCATTTTTTCGTTCATTACAGACATAATTTTTTCGTTCCTTTCCTTTTTTTATCGATTTGCTTTCTATAAATATAAATAGAAAGCAAATTTATTTATTCGGAAGAGTTAACTTTTTTTTATTGTACATAGTATATGAAAATATTTCAATGAGAAAATTTTAATGAAAATATTTTAATTTAAAAATATTTCATTATTTTTTTATTCAAATATTAAAATATTATATTTTGCAATAAAAAAAATAAGTAGTAAAATATATACTAAAAGGAACTACCTTTTCATCATTACCTTAGGACTTGTGCCTAAGACTTGTGCTATTTTTTTTGCAAAATTACGAAATTGCAGAATGAAATTGCAGAATGTAAATAAATTGGAGTCCTTTATGGATAAAACAATCTATTTGTTATATATTTTTTAGGAAATAATAAGGATCTAAGAATGCTCAATAAATTAAAGATAGCAAGCTGGTGTCTTTTTGATTTTGGTACTACAGCTTTTATGATGAATATTGTTTCTTTATCCTTTGTGCAATGGCTGAGCCAAGCACATGGAAAAGAAAATGCAGATGCAAGTTATGGAATTATTTCCGCAGTTTGCTATGTTCTATGCCTTGTAATATATCCCTTTTCAGGAGAAATGTGCGATCGAGGCTGGAAAATTACTCCCTTATTTGTACTTACTTTTATTTCTGTTTTAAGCACTGCATTATTAGGAGTCTCTGACCAATTATGGGTAGCAGGACTCTTTTTTATTTTAGCCTACTTTACATATCAAATCGGTTTAACATATTACACTGCATTATTAGATGATATTGCTACACCAGAAAATTATGGCATCGTTTCTGGATTAGGAGTTGCTACTCGATATACAGGAGCGATTGTGGGGCTACTTTCTGTTGGTTTTTTCATCAATGGTTCTCAACAAAGTATGTTACCCAGTTGGCTACAGTTTCTCATTGTAGAACCTGTAGAACAAGGAAAAACTGCATATGTGAATGCATTTATGCCCACAGCAATTCTTTATGGTCTTTGTACTCTTCCTTTATTCTGTCTTGTTCGAACTAAATCAAAAGTAGAACATACATCGAAAAGCATGTCAGCAATTGTAAATACTATTATAAAAGGATTTGCTGACATTTGGAAAAATAAAAATGCATTTTGGCTACTAGTCACTGTATTTTTAGTAGGTCTTCCTGTGTATGCTACTGTTCATTTTATGACAATTTTTCTCAAAGAAATTGGACAAATGCCTGATGAACAAATGGCTGGTTTCATAGCTGTTGCCACAATTTTTGCTGTGGCAGGCGGATTAGCATTTGGAATCTCGCTTAGAAAATTAGGAAATAAACTCGCCTTTTATATTATTGCTGTATTATGGACATTCATTATGTTTGCAGGTTGCATAGTATCAGGGCCATTCTATATGTCTATCCTTGGGATATTGGCAGGTGTAGGAATGGGTTCTTATTGGGCTGTTTCTAGAATTATTGTATTTGACATTGCACCAGAAGGTAAAAAAGGAGAATATGTTGCCCTTTTATTCATGATTATGGTAGTGTGTGGCATTGCTAGTTCCTTAATTTGGCCTTTGGCTGTAGAAGTAACAACAGCTTTACAAAATGCAAATATATTGCCTGATTTTATTGTGCAACGTTCTAGTATGTTCATTCTTGCTTTGCTCACTTTTGCAGGGCTGTTGACATATCGAAAAGTAAAATTTGATATGTAACACTTTGTAACATCTTGTTACAAAATGTTTTTTAATTTCAAAAAGATACATTTTATAACTTATTGTAAATACAATTCTTAAATAAACGGTATGAAATTTGCTTATATAATAATTCAAAGTTAAAATGAAACAAATAAAATGCTTTTTTTCATGAAGTATTTTATTTATTATAAATTAATATTATTAAAAGGAGTGGTTTATGAAGAAATTAGTTCTTTTATCTATTGCAATGCTATTAGTCGTTAGTCTTAGTGCAGAAGTAAATCTAGATGCTCTTAAAGCAGCTCACATGAATGCCATGAAATACAATGGTAGAGCAGATGTTCTCCAACAAAGAGATGCAGCTGTTACTTATTTTACTGTTGTAAAAACAGATATGGCATCTGTGTATGAATGTGAAGATATTGTTACTGGATACACAGTTATTGAAGGCAAAAAAATCTATTGGGAAATTACCCCTATTGAAGGTGGTTTTAAAATTACCATTAAAATCAATATTTTTGGAAAAACATTTGAAAAATCTTTCATTATTAAATTAGAAGATAATATTGCTAGTGTTCAATTTCCAGAAATGGATGAAAGAATAGATGTAGATTGGAAATGCCTTGCAAAATGTGGTGGCAATGCTCTTCAATGCATTGATTGTTTAAAAGATTGGAAATGCTGGGCAAAATGTGCAGGTCCTGGTTTAATATCTTGTATCATGGATTGCTTCTAATTCAATTATTCCATTGAAATTACAAATAATATCCAACATCAAGGAAGTATTATTTAAAAATTTTTAAACAATACTCTTCCAATTGTTACTAAAGAATAGCGGTCATATCAAACATATGACCGCTATTCTTTTTACATATTGGTTTATAGAAAAATTTATATGTTATAAAAAACTTATTCTATTATTTTTATGTAACACTTTGAAACATCTTGTTACAAAATGTTTCTTACTGCTATAAAAATATATTGTATAATCTATTGTAAATAGAGACTTTAATAATTGGCATAAAATTTGCTCATAATTTCCTATAGAAACAATAACATAATATAAGTGTTGTAAAATTGTTTCTATTGAATGATTTTTTATGATAAAAGGAGTAATTCATGAAAAAATTAATGCTTGTAGCAATTGCCCTGTTATTTGTAGCAACTCTTAGTGCAGAAGTAAATTTAGATGCACTTAAAACAGCTCACTTAAATGCAATGAAATACAACGGCAGAGCAAATGTTCTTCAAGAAAGAGATGGATCTGTTATGTATTTTACAGTTATACAAACAGAAATGGCATCTGTTTTTCAAAGTGAAGAACTTGTTACTGGTTACACAGTTATCGAAGGCAAAAAAATCTACTGGGAAATTACCCCAATAGAAGGTGGCTTTAAAATTACCATCAAAATCAATATTTTTGGAAAAACATTCGAAAAATCTTTCATTATTAAAGTCGACGATAATAATGTCAACCTCGAAGTTACTGCCGATGGTGAAAGAGTGGATTATGGATGCCTCCTCAAATGTGCTGCAAATGCACTTGACTGCATCCATTGCTGGAAAGATTGGAAATGCTGGGCCAAATGTGCAGGTCCCAAAGTTGTTTCCTGCATCATGGGTTGTTTCTAATTATCAGTGAAAGAATTTAATCAACGAAAATGACCGAGATCTCGGTCATTTTCTTATAAAAAAGCAGACGCATTGAGTAAATATAGGTTATTTCCTATTTAATGATTTTGACAATATCATAAACTTTTTCCAAATATTATAGCAGATATATAAAATATATATGGTCTTTGTTAGTTTTCTTTTCTATGATAATTTGTAGCCTATATCATTACAGATATCATATATCATTATGCAGATATCATATATTTTTTGCTTATGATAAAAATCAAAATTTATAGTAAAGATTAAATTAAGATGAAATAGACCTTGTAGAAATTATGTTTATTTTTATTGTTTAGTATCATTAAAGGAGTATGTATGAAAAAATTAGTCCTTGTAATCATTGCTTTGTTATTTGTTGCAACACTTAGTGCAGAAGTAAACTTAGAAGCTCTTCAAGCAGCTCACATGAATGCCATGAAATACAATGGTAGAGCAGATGTTCTCCAACAAAAAGATTCTAAGATGTTTTTTACTCTTATAGAAACAGAAATGGCTTCTATTTTCCAAACTGAAGAACTTGTTACTGGATACACAGTCATTGAAGGCAAAAAAATCTATTGGGAAGTTACCCCTGTAGAAGGTGGCTTTAAAATTACCATCAAAATCAATATTTTAGGTAAAACATTTGAAAAATCTTTTATCATCAAAATATCTAAAAATAATTTCAACGTTGAATTGGCTGGAGATGGTGAAAGAGTAGATGCTGGATGCCTTCTTAAATGTGCTGCAAATGCTCTCTCATGCCTCCGCTGTGGTACAAATTTGGGTTGCTGGGCAATATGTGCAGGACCAAAAATCATTACCTGCGTCACGGGTTGTTTCTAATTATATCGGTGGAAGAATTTAATCAAAGAAAATGACTGAGTATCTTGGTCATTTTCTTTAAAAGAGCAGACGCATTGAGTAAATATAGGTTATTCCCTATTTAATGATTTTGACAATATCATAAACTTTTTCCAAATATTATAGCAGATATATAAAATATATATGGTCTTTGTTAGTTTTCTTTTCTATGATAATTTGTAGCCTATATCATTACAGATATCATATATCATTATGCAGATATCATATATTTTTTGCTTATGATAAAAATCAAAATTTATAGTAAAGATTAAATTAAGATGAAATAGACCTTGTAGAAATTATGTTTATTTTTATTGTTTAGTATCATTAAAGGAGTGATGTATGAAAAAATTAGTCCTTGTAATTATTGCTTTGTTATTTGTTGCAACACTTAGTGCAGAAGTAAACTTAGAAGCTCTTCAAGCAGCTCACATGAATGCCATGAAATACAATGGTAGAGCAGATGTTCTCCAACAAAAAGATTCTAAAATGTTTTTTACTCTTGTAGAAACAGAAATGGCTTCTATTTTCCAAAGTGAAGAACTTGTTACTGGATACACAGTCATTGATGGCAAAAAAATCTATTGGGAAGTTACCCCTGTAGAAGGTGGTCTAAAAATTACCATTAAAATCAATATTTTAGGTAAAACATTTGAAAAATCTTTTATCATAAAAATATCTAAAAATAATTTCAACGTTGAATTGGCTGGAGATGGTGAAAGAGTAGATCCTAAATGCCTTCTCAATTGTGCTGCAAATGCTCTCTCATGCATCTCCTGTGGAACAAATTGGCCTTGCTGGGCAATATGTGCAGGAATATCAGTCGTTCCATGCGTTAAAAAATGTTTTTAATAATAACTTATTTCTTTGTTATATTTTAAACAAAAGCGTTTATTAAACAGAAGCGTTCTAAGTTTACTTAGAACGCTTTTTTATTTACTATGATGATAAAAAAATATGGAAAATTTACAAGACTCTATTATGAATCCAAAAGGGGGTATACAAATTCCCTCTCTTTGCTATCTTCCCCTTGGTCTAGGTGCATGGGATGTATTTTATAAAATCATCCAAAAAAAACAACATATACAAAAGCGTGCAGATTTTTTTATTTTATTAAAAACAGAAAAATATAGTTGCATTGGTCCTATTTTATCTTCGCCTGTGGCAGTCATGGCTTTAGAAAAAGTTGTGGCTTGTGGTGCAAAAAATATTTTTGCATTTGGCTGGGCAGGTTCTTTACAAGAAAAATGCAAAATTGGCGATATATTGCTTGTTTCTTCAGCATTGTCTGAAGAAGGAACAAGTCCTTTGTATAATCCAGAAGAAAAGCAACCTCAAGCTGGTGAAGAAGCATATCATCGCTATAAACAAATTCTTACGGACTCTCATGTAACGTTTCAAGAAGGTGCTGTCTGGACTACAGACGCACCTTATCGAGAAACACGTCAAAAAGTACTCGAATACCAAAAAAAAAATATATGTGCTGTGGAAATGGAAATTAGTGCTATATATACTGTTGGAAAATTTCGAAATGTGTCTGTTGCTGCTTCTGTTGTGATTTCTGATGAAGTCTTTCATCCAAAATGGAAGGCAGGTTTCCACCACCCTAAATTTCAAGAAACTTGTCAAACAGTAGCTCAAATTTTTTGTAATATTTAACCAAAATTTTTCCAAAGAGTTATGAAAAATAAATGACCATATCAAGAGTATATTGTTGTTATTCTTTTCTTTTTATATATTGGTTTATATAAAGAATTTATATGTTATATAAAAATTCTCTCTATCATTTTATATAACACTTTGAAACATCTTGTTACAAAATGTTTCAAAGTGTTATTATGAGATCATATAATATTTGTTGTAAATAAAGAAATTAATAATTAGCATAAAATTTGCTAATAATTTAAACAGAAATACATAATATAATGTTTTTTAAATTGTTTCTATGTTAATGATTTTTTATAATAAAAGGAGTGATGTATGAAAAAAGTAGTTCTTGTAATCATTGCTTTGTTATTTGTTGCTACATTGAGTGCAGAAGTTAACCTAGAAGCTTTGAAAGCAGATCACTTAAATGCAATGAAATACAATGGTCGAGCAGATATTCTCCAACAAAAAGATTCTACGATGTTTTTTATGCTTATAGAAACAGACATGGCTTCTATTTTCCAGACGGAAGAACTTGTTACAGGATACACAGTCATGGAAGGCAAAAAAGTCTATTGGGAAGTGACTCCAGTAGAAGGCGGAATCAAAATTACCGTTAAAATTAATATTTTGGGTAAAATATTGGAAAGATCTTTTATCATTAAAATTTCAAAAAATAATATCAACATCGAATTCTTAGCCGATAATGAAAGAGTGAATATACCTGAAGATTGCATTCGCATGTGTTCTGTACCCGTGTTAAAGTGTCTCCCTTGTGGAATAGATCGGAAATGCTGGGCCGAATGTTTAGGTCCCAAAGTCATATTATGCCTTAAACAATGTTTTCAATAGTAACTTATTCCTTTATTATATTTTCAACATGATCGTTTTTAAAACAAAAGCGTTCTAAGTAAACTTAGAACGCTTTTTTATTTATTATCTTGAAGAATAAACAAGTCTTGGCATAACTCAGAGAAAAAGCATAAGAAGGAACAAGGCCTTCAAAATGGAAGTCAGGTTTTCAGCACCCTAAATTTCAAGAAATTTATCAAAAAGTAGCTCAAATTTTTTGCAGTATTTAAAATCACTTTTAGAGAATTATAAAAAAATCTAGGAAATCAAAAAAAACATGCTATAATAATGCGAGTGAAAAAAATTATATTTAAATAAATGATATTCTGGAGGGTTCTCTGTGCAGCTCATAAAATTTATATTAGATGGTCTCTCTTTTATATCCCATGTTACATATGGAAAAATACTCTTAAATATTTCAAGTACAATAGGAAAGTATATATTTTTTATTCTATTTTTTAGTATCTTTTTTTCTGGCATTACGCAGGCAGAAGAAATTCCACAAGTTTTATCTTTCTCTCTTCTTTTCATTCTATTTTTATTAAATATTGGAACTACACTCTATTATTTTAATGTTAAAGAAGAAGAATTTCAGTATTACGAAGGAATGGATCAGAAAAATTTACATTTTTATTCAAAAGAAAATGTAGAAGCCTATCAAGGTCATTTTATTTTTGCTTTAAATCTTGTACAAATTTATATTATGGCACAAATATACCAAAGTTTGGCAAAAATATTTCCTCATGATTTTTTCCTATTAGAATGGAAAGAAAGTATTAAATTATCCTTATACCAAATCATTTATGTAGTTGATGTAATAGATATTACCAATATATTTTCTGTTGCTCAAGATACCTTAGTAGATACAAACCCTTTCATTTTAAGTGTAACGTATTTTTTCCGTTTTTCAATATTTATTCTATTGGTCAAATTTGCACTTTTATGTCGTTCAGAAAAAATTCTTGTTCAAAAAATTATTTCTGGTTTTGGAAAGATTACAGATATGGTGGCACAAGCTCATATCATGGGCAATGCCATTATTCCTCATATTCTCAAAGCAACAAGCCATTCTGAAGCAAGAATTAGACAAGGGGCGATTACAGTTTTAGGAAAATTACAGTATAAAAAAGCAACACCTTATTTGATAGAAGCTATGCACGATATTGAAAAAGAAGTTCGCTGTGCTGCTATTATTGCCCAAGGTCAAATTAAAAATTACACAGGTGTTCCAGCATTGATTCATTGTTTGAAAGATAAAGAAGAAGTAGTGCAAAAGGCAGCGGCAAAAGTTTTGCCTCAAATTAAAGATAAACGTGCATTGCCTTATTTACTCCAAGCATTGGAAGAATTAGATGTTAATGTACGCCGAGCTGTTTTAGAAACATTAGAGATTATGCAGGATAAAGAGTCTTTACCTAAATTACTACCTTTACTTCAAGACCCTGATTTAGAAGTTCGTAGGATTGTGGTTCGAATCATTGCAAATTTAAGCAATAAAGAAGATATAGAAAAGTTGATTGTTGCTTTAAATGACAAAGATAAAACTATTCGAGTGACTATTGTCAAAACGTTGCAAAAATTGCAAGCCAAAGAAGCAGCAGAGGCTATTACAAAATTACTTCAAGATGAGAATGAAGAAGTTCGTAGCACAGCTGCAGATGCATTAAGTACTTTAGGGAATGAAAACTCTGTAGAAGCACTCGTCAAAGCATTAAAAGATCCATGCATTGATGTTCGCGGATATGCTGCAAAAACATTAGGAGTTTTAGGAAATCAAGATTCGATTTTGCCCTTAATTGAAACTCTCAAAGAAGATAATAATTTTGTGACTTTTCATGGAACAGAAGCAGTCAATCAACTTGTTTCTAGAGATTCTATTCCTATCATTGAAAAAATATTACAAGATAATAATTATAAAGTCAAGCGTTGGGCTATTCGTACATTAGGAAATTTAGGCGATAGTCAAGCCATTCCACTTTTAAAAACGCAAATTAAAGATGTAAATGAAAATATTCGTCACCAAGTGATATTATCCCTTGGAAAAATTGAAAGTAAAGAAGCAATTCCTATTTTATTGGATGCTTTAAAAGATTCTAAATATAAAATCAGAAAAGAAGCTGCAATTGCTCTAGGAAAAGTACCCGATATATCTGCTTTAGATGCTCTTATCAAAGCACTAAAAGATGAAGATGAATATGTTCGAGCACATGTTGCATCTACTTTAGGCAAAATTTCCGATCCACAAGCAGTCCCTGCCTTACTAGAACGTCTCAAAGATGAATCGGAATACGTTCGCACATATACAGTAGGTGCCTTGGGAAAAATTGGTGATCCACAAGCAGTTCCTGCTCTGATCAATGCACTCAAAGATGAAAGTCATGAAGTGCGTATGTTTTCTGCTTTATCGTTGGGTATGATTAAAGATAAAAAAGCAGTAGATGCACTTATTTTTGCTTTAGATGATGAAAACGTGGATGTTCGAAATTATGCAGCAGAATCTCTTGCTTACTTAGATGATCCTAGTGTTATAGGTGCTGTCAAAGAACATCTACTCAAAGAAAAAGAAGATAAAGTTCGAGAAACATTACTCAATACATTTCAAAAATTAGAAGGAATCTAAAAGAAACTCCTAATAACTCCTAATAATTCTTCTATTTAGGGGGTTCTTTTAAATATAACTAAGAACAGAATTAAAATTGATATCTAATAGATATTAGATAATGAATAAAAGGTTTCATTATGCTACAGATAAATACAGGATACACAATAGGAAATTATCAAATTGAAACATTGCTTCACCAAGGTCGAAGTAGTACATTATATTTAGCTTTTCATCGAGATACACAGGAAAAAGTTGCTATTAAAGTACTAGACCCACTGATTGTGGCTCCTTATCAAGATACGCTTATCCCTTATTTACAAAAAAATATACAAATTGTTTCTCGCATTTCTCATATTGGGATTCCTAAGTACTATGAATTCAATCAATATCAAAATTTATGGTACATTGTTATGGAATACGTTTATGGGTATACATTAGATCAAATTTTACAAAATGTTGGCATACTTCCTGTGAATGATGCACTCTATTTTTTAAAACTTGTTTGTAACATTTTACAGGCAGGACATGCATATAATATTCTTCACCAAGACATTAAACCTAGCAATATCATTTTAACAAAAGATGATCAAATCAAACTATTGGACTATGGTTTACCTATGCCTGTAGAAATAGATTTTTATGATCCCCAAGCACCTTTATTGCTAGGATCCCCATTATATATGCCGCCTGAACAGATTGTGCATGACCTTGACTTAGATATTCGAAGTGACTTTTATTCATTAGGTGCCACATTTTATCATTGTCTCACAGGTATGCCACCCTATACAGGTGAAGTCCAAGAAGTTTTCCAAAAACATCTTTCCGAAGACGTTCCTTCAGTTCTTTTATGTAATTCAGAAATACCAGAAGAAGTATCTAATTTAATCATAGCTTTGATGCAAAAATCGCCTCAAGACAGACCTAAAAATGCAAAATTATTAGAAACATACTTAGAGTATATGCTTTTTCAAAATTTATATTATCAAAATAGATTGGATGAAAACATAGAATATAATATTGTTAATAAAATGCAAGCAAGTTTTCAAGATAAGCAATTTATTCAATACACATTAGAACAACTAGCTTTACTGAACCAGCAACCAGATGAAAATGCAGAACAAAACTTGATCAATGAATATATGGCAAAATATAATGACTCTTTTACAGTACAAATCCTTCAAGAATTAAAAGACAATACATTTATTTTAGAAAATATAGAATCTTGGATAGAATATATGCTTCATCCATATTCTTTAGACAATATTCTTTCATCTAAATCTACGGACTTTCCTCCTGTAGTTTCTTCTGAACCTAAACTTATGTCACCAACATCGAGTCCGACATCGAGTCCAATATCAAGTCCGACATTGAGTCCAACATCGAGTTCAATATCGAGTCCGACATCAAGTCCGACATCGAGTCCGACATCGAGTCCAATATCGAGTCCAATATCGAGTCCGACATCGAGTCCAACATCGAGTCCAATACCACAATCTATACCTAGATTTATTCCTACATCTACACCAACCCCTGCACCTATACCTAGATTGTCAGCACCTTTAGCACCTATACCTAGATTGAATTCTCATCCAACACCACAAATGATAAAGTCGATGCTAGATGATGAGGCTGTACCACCATCATCTTTGCAAGGCATAAAGTCGATTACAGATCAAGGAGCAGTGCTACCATCATCCTTGCAAGGCATAAAGTCGATTACAGATCAAGGAGCAGTGCTACCATCATCCTTGCAAGGCATAAAGTCGATTACAGATCAAGGAGCAGTGCTACCATCATCCTTGCAAGGCATAAAGTCGATTACAG
>JAGOMP010000007.1:0-16929 GCA_017993505.1 Planctomycetota bacterium | reverse complement strand
ATCATGGGTCTGTGCCTCCGTCTACGCAAGAAATACAGCCAATTACAGATCATGGTTCTGTGCCACCGTCAGAATTACAAGTGATACAACCGATTACAGATCATGGGGCTGTGCCTCCGTCTACGCAAGGAATAAAACCAATTACAAGTCATGGATATCCAGCCCCGAACCTAAAAAGTACCAAACCAATTACAAGTCATGGGTCTACACCTCCTTCTACTCAAGGAATAAGACCAATTACAAGTCATGGATATCCAGCCCCGAACCTAAAAAGTACCAAACCAATTACAAGTCATGGGTCTGCACCTCCTTCTACGCAAGGGATAAGACCAATTACAGGTCATGGATCTGTGTCACCATCTACGCAACAGGAGATAAAACCGTATACAGATCATGGATATGTACCTCCGTCTATACAGGAGATAAAGCCGATTACAAGTCATGGAAATATTTCGCCAGTTACGCAAGGAAAAACTCCCAAAAGTTCTGCTGTTTATTTTCCAGGGACAAATAACCGTGGTATCTTTCCAAATCATGCAAAAACCATCGAAGTCAATCAAAAACCATCAGTTGAAGAACAAAAAGAAGATAAAACTAAAATTATAAAAACATCTCAACGAGCTAATGAAGCCTTATTGATGAATATAGATGAAAATAAACAAAAACTAGATAAGACAATAGATGTAAAAGAAAAAAATAAACGAAAATTTCTATCTAAAACACCAAGTATAGAAAATTTATCTTATCTTGATAGAAAAATTGTAAAGTCTCAGGCAAATTTAGGAATAGATGGAGCACCTCTTGAATATATTCAACAACAAGCTCTAGTAAACACACAAATACGAGAAGCACCAAAACCAAAAAATGTTCGCAACAAAGAAAAAGAAAAATCAAGAGTAGGTAGTACGATTTTTCTATTCTTTATTTTTTTCGTAAGTGGCATTATTATTTATATAGCTTTTAATCCTAGTGCCTTGAACAAAACAAAAAAACTAGTGCAACCCTATTTGATTCAGTGGGGAATCATAGATACACCGTCATCTCCTGTGCCAGAAAAAACATATCCTAATATACGACCAGAAATTCAAAAGTTTTGCCAAGAAAAACAATTTACACAAGCTCGTTTTCTTTTACAAAGAACAGAACAACAAGTGACTACAGCACAACAACTTTTAGAATACATCCAGCAACAGGAAGAAAAACAGCTAAAAATGCTACCATTAGATAAAGGTTGGTATAATGAGAAACTGCCTTCTTCTTTAAAAAGGAATCCCACGCCAGGAGAATATATTTATACTAAAGATAACAGTATTATGGTATATGTTCCTGAAGGTACTTATTTTTATGGGGATACAAAAAATACAAATAGAAGACAAAGATTACAAGCATACTATATAGATAAATATGAACTTACAAATAAACAATATGAACAATTCATTCAGGAAACAAATGCCCCAGCACCAGCATTTTGGAAACATCAACAACTCAATCACCCTGCTAAACCTGTTGTTGGAATTACTCATAGTCAAGCCATGCAATATGCAAAATGGGTAGGAAAACAACTCCCCAGCGAAGAAGAATGGGAAAAAGCAGCACGAGGTGGCGTACAAATTCCCGATTGGGGGAAAACAGACGTTTACATACAAACAATGAAAAATCCATTGGAAAAACGAATCTATTCATGGGGTGACGAGGAAGTCAATAAAAAATATACAAACTATAAACATACACCCACATCACAAGAAAAAACAATGTATATTGGCTCTTATCCATTAGACATAAGCCCATACGGTTGCTATGACATGATGGGGAATGTAAGAGAATGGACAAATACAACCTATGAACAAAAAACAAAAATTTGTAAAGGAGGTGATTGGGAAACACCGCCTATGGATTTATCTATCCATGCAAAAGTCAACTATTTATCAGAGTCTTCTTACAATACAGTAGGCGTACGTTTTATCTTGGTACCATAATTTTTTATATAAAGTAAGTTGATTATTGCTTATTTTAAAAGCTATATAGAAAAGCTATTGTCTAAATATTGCTATGAAAATATCTTGACAGTGCTTTTGTTTATGCTATAATTTTAAAAAATAGGTTTTTAAAAATTTGTTTACTTTTTGGAGTAAATTGATTATGAATAAAAAATGGATTTTAGGAATTATGTTATTCCTAATGGCTTTCACTTCCATTGGATGTCCTTTTGTCGTAAGTGAAGAACATTCGGAAAAACATGCTAAAGTAACATCTAAATATTTTACAGATATTCATCGTTTTTTTGATCGTCATCTCTGGAATTATGACTGGGATGATCCTTATGTAAATTAAATCTTCATTCCCTGGAATTCCAGGGATCTTTCTTTTTTTCTCACCTCTTTTCTTCCCTTTTATTCCCTAATTTTCGGCTTTTAAGGTTTTTTATTATGTCTAAAAAATCTTCCTCTAAAAAAAATCAAAATCTAAAAAAAATGTACAAAAAACAATAGATGCTACACAAAAAAAAATGAATGTATCTAAAAATACAAAAGTGAATGAAGTATCTAAATGTACAAAAGTGACTTCAGATTCAAATTCTAGTTGTTGTACTTGTAAATTTATAAATTTTTTCATTTCCCTTTGCTTGAATTTACGGAAATATTTGAAATATCTATTTTTTATCTGTTTGCTTGGATTGAGTGTAGCAGGCTGTTATTGGCTATATCAAAAGGAAGCATGGAATATTTTCCTACCATATATTCCTGCACGTTATCTTGGAATCCTAGTCGGTTTTCCTATTCTTCTTTCTTTTATTTTTATATTGTGGTTAGGAAAATGGTGCTACGAACGAACGATTGCATTTTGTCTAAAGCATGAATTAACAGAAAATGATAACCCAGCTGTTGGTTTATATTTTGCAGGTTTTCTATTGTCTGTAGGCATTGGTGTTTCTGGAGCAGTTTGTGATTGGCACCAAGGCATTTTAAACACAATTATTTTCTTATGTTTTGGTGTAGTGATTTCTATTTTTTTAGTTCGCTTATCTGGTTATCTTTTTGATACTTTTCTATTCCCCAAATTTTCCATTTTAAAAGAAATTCGAGACGATAGAAACGTTGGAATAGGTGCAATTTGTTTTGGTGCTTTTGTAGGAACTGGTTTTATTATTCGTGCCAGCTTTATTGGGGAAGGTGGTGTATGGTGGGCTCTAGGTATTTCTATTTTAGGTGCATTTTTAGTTGGCCAAGTTGTATTTATTATTGGTGGCTTGCTCTTCCAAAAATTTGCTGCATATAACTTTTTATATGAAATTGAAGAACGAGACAATCCAGCTGCTGGTATTTTATTGGGTATGTTTTTATTAAGTTTAGGTTTAATCGTTTCCAATTCTGTGATGGATTTTAATGTTGCAGAAATAAAACATTTTCCTGTTTCTTGGGAAGAAGCTTTAAAAACAAACGAACGCGAACTCCTTTCTAAAGAACTAAGCCTTTCTTCTGAATTAATTGTTAGTCTGCGTGAAGACAATAAAACTTGGACGATTCATGATGTACAGAAAAACGAAAACTATCTTGTTCTGCCTAGCCAAGAGTCTTTTTCTGTAGTTCAATTTAAAGATTGGAAAGAAATTCTATCTGAACTAGGAGGTGCTGGACTTTTTGGTATTATATCTAGCCTGATTTTATTAATTTTGGGAAAATTAGCAGGATATATTCTATTTCATGGCATTTCATTAGTTCAAGAAGTACAACAAAAAAACATTGCTGTAGCGTTTGTACTTTCTGTAGTATACATCGTTGTTGCTTGGATTGGCTTTTCTGTATTTTAGGAGTGGAATATGAAGTTACGTGTTTTCTTTCTAATTTTTCTCTTTGTCTTTGTTCATACAGACATATATGCATGGGGAAAAAGAAGTTCTCGAGGAAGCAGTTCCTTTCGCTCGCGTAGTTCATCCTTTTCCTCGCGTAGTTCCTCTCGATTTTCTAATTATTCTTCTGGTAGTAAATCTTCTACTATTAATGTCCATAGAAAACAAGCACGAGAAGCAGAAGCAAAAAGGCATGATTCTAAAACTTCTGCCTGGGATGCATATAGAGATCAAATAGCAAATCCACCTAGATATTTTTCTAAAGAAGCAGCAGAAAATGAATTTAAAAAGAGCAAGGATTTTCAAGATTTAATCAATCAATTTCCAGAAGAACCAAAAACTCGTCCATCCTATATTCCAGAAAGAATTTATCGAGAAAATGTTTGGTTGCCAATTATTTATTTAGCAAGTCATCGTCAATATGGTTATTATAATGCATCGAAAAATTTTATTCCTCTAGAAAAAAATGATTATCTGATTGACGAAGAAACATTAGTAAGCAAGGGGTATACATATCCTATTGCTAAAGGACAGCCAGACTTAGAAGGCTTCTCGCTTGTATTTGGCGTTATTATTGTCTTTATTATTTTCTTGATTTTTGCACATAGCATTGTTTCATTTTTTAAATGGATTTCTGATGTACTGAAAATGATTTTTGATAGAGGTCCTTCCAAAAGCAGACCTTTTGCTTCTGCTTCCCAAAATAAAATGGTTGACATAGTAGATTATCCAAATGCTCCGAAAGCATTCACTTCTACTGTTCCTTATCTAGCCCAATTATATAGCATGAAAAAAGGCAACGTAATTACATTATCTGATCCGATCACCATGTCAGAATATGGACATTCCATAGATTGTGAAATTATGCGAGTAATTTGGTATGATCATAATGATTTTCGTTTCATGAAAATAGACTTAGAAAATTTAGAAGAATCTTCAGAATTATATTTATTTGTAAAAGAAGTAAAAGGTGATTTTGCTTTATTTTTAGGCATGTTAGACCATGAAGGGTTACATAAAACACTAATAAAAGATGGTTGGGAACATGTGGATAGTACAGAGAATAAATTTTCTGAAAAATTTGGCTCTATCTTTGAATGTCATGGTGAAGAGACAGAAGTTGTTTTTTCGCAATATGAATTTGGTGGATATTATGATGTGCATTCTTCCATTGTAAAAGAACCAGTTGGAATTTGTGAATATTTTCCAGAAGAAATACCTTCGGATTTAGATTGGCGACATGCAATTGTTATATGGCAAGGAAAATGGATTTCTTGTTATTATTGTATTGAAGTTCATCAAGGAAACATTGATTTATTTTCTGTTACTTCATAACATAATTTTTATTTTTTAATATTTAGGAGCAACATATATGGCAGTAAAAAAAAGTGAAAAAACAAAAGAAAAAATAGAAGAACTACAATATACACCTTCATTTAAAGAAATTGAAAATGGTAAAAAAGTTCTTGCTATTTTAGAAAATATGGATGATATTGGCTACACCATGCATCGTTTAGATCTATTTTCTGTAGTAGAACCTGAACTAGGATT
Source organism: Planctomycetota bacterium (assembly GCA_017993505.1). Lineage (GTDB taxonomy): Bacteria > Planctomycetota > Uabimicrobiia > Uabimicrobiales > JABWCH01 > JAGOMP01. The sequence goes on along the minus strand of JAGOMP010000007.1, from coordinate 11,531 downwards.
AGAAATTTCTGTAGATGCAGAAGAAGATGTGATTTGTTTGTTGGCAGAAATTTGTGACAGAGAACATTTTGATAAGAACGTTGCAAATTGGCAAGAATTACTATTGAGTTTGAACAGCAATTTATTACATGGTGCATTTACTTTGCAAAATGATAAAATTTATATGCGTGAAAATTTGGCTGCAGAAAATTTAGATCCCAATGAATTGGAAGATGCATTGTCTGCGATGTTTGCTGGTATTCTTCGTTATGCTGATGCATTAAAACTTTTATAAAATAGGAGAAGATTGTGAAAGTATTACAAAGTATGATTCGTTGGTTCAAAGCAAAAGACAGTGAAGTTGCAGAAAAAATTGAACGAGAAAATGAAGTTGCTTTTGCAAAGCAAGATTTAGAGTCCATGCAAAATGATTTATCGCAAGTTACAAATAGCATTGGTGAAGTCAAGGCTACACTTATTGGTTTAAAGCGCGACATGGGAAATAAAGAACGAAACATTCGAAATTTAGAAGAAGATGCTCGTTCATTACTAGAAAAAGGACGTGAAGATTTAGCTTTGAAAATTTGTGCAGAAATCGAATCTTTACAAACAGAAGTTAATATTTTAAAAAATTCTGTGGAACAACAAGAAAAATTAATACAAACTTTAGAAGATAAACGTCGCGTTTTGCAAGATGCTGTACGCCAAGCAGAATCGTCCTTACGAATATTAGCGACTATGGACTCTGTAGCACGTGCGTCAGAAAAAGTATCGCAAGTAAATGTAGGCAATTCTAGTAGTGCCCTAGCTCGTTTTAAAGATCGAGAAAAAAATGTGCAACGACGTTTAGATAAAGCAAAAGCTATAAATGAAATGCAAGATACTGATAGCGGGAAAGCTTTGGGAAAAGAAGTAGATGAAGCTCTAGGACGTGGTCGTGGAAATGAAGTTCTTGCCCGTCTCAAAAAAGAATCTAATACACTATAATAGTATAATAAAAAAGGCAACTATGCCTTTTTTATTATTGTTTTGCTTTTAATTTTTAATCTTACTACCTAGTAGACAACAATAACATTGAGGAAGATACATGTATGGCAGAAAAAGATCCTAATACTTCATCTGATATTACATTGAGCATGAAAGAGCGTATTGAAAAACGCCACGAAATGGAACGTCAAAAAGCTTTAGAATTAGAAAAGTTAGAAATAGAAAAAAAACAAGAAGCTGAAAAAGAAATCGAACTCCATTTAACAGGTGATGCTGCTAGAGCATGGAAATTATTAGAGGACCAAGTTTGTTCAGAATCTGATATTCAACAAGCATTTCTAGAAAAAATCACTGTTATAAAAACAGATGCCAAAATTTCTATTGTGAACATTTTAGAAATGAAAGGCATACTAACGAAAAGCCTTGCGGAAAAATATTTAGCCATCACCTCAACCCAACGTTTTCATAAAGGTGCAGTCCCTAAAACTTCAGAACGTGAAATGAAACTTGCATTTTCTTTAGTAGATGGCAAGAAAATTAGCAATGAAGATGTACAAGTTGTTTTACGTACACAAGCATCACTCTATCAAATAGGAATACATCTTCCCTTATTAAAAATTTTAGTTGACAGCCATTTAATTGAGAAAAATTTTTTAGACACTGCGGAAAAAGCGAAAAAAGAAGTCACTCAAAAACACGTACGTAAACAGGCAATCCAAAGTGCAGAGATGAAAAAATATCCAGTCTTAAGAATTATGACTGGTACTTTTATTGTTATTATTATTCTTGTTATAATGTGGTTTGATTATATCTCCAAACAACATGTTCGTTTAAAAAAAGAACAAGTCGCAGCAGAAGAAAAAGCTGTTGAAGAATATATCCAACAAGCCATAGAACAAAAAAAAATACAGATGGAAAAAAATAAAAAGCTATACTTAGAACATGCAAAACAATTAGAAAAAGAAAGAAACGATCCTAAAAAACAACAAGAATACATTGATAATATTATGAAAGGGCGAGGTTTAACTGCATGGGGAAATCATTGGATTCCCATAGAACAATACGAGCGTCTTAGTAAAAATTGGCAAGTGGGTAGTAAAGCCAATAATTATCCTATCAATTTTCAATTTCAATCACTTTCTTATAAAAATGACATAAAAGGAATAGAAATTCGCGGTCGCTTAGATCTTCCTAGAGATATGGACATTTCTTTAGACGTTATGCTCACAAGTCCTTTTCATCAATATAGAGTATATGCATCTAAAATAATTTCTATCACTACTAGAAATACAGATATTTCCCTTACTTTAGGACCATTCTCTAAAAGTCTAGCACCAGGATTTTACATTTTTCATCTTCAATTTAAACTGATCAATCAATCGCAATTTACAAAATATTTTCTAGATATGAGTAAAAATTATAAATGGGAATTTCCTTTTGCATATCGAACTACAAAAATTATACAGGAAACATTTGATAATTCTTGTAAAGAATTAGAATCTTTTTTTGAATTTACAAATGAAATTGCAGAAAAAATCAAAGAACAAAAACAAGAAAATTCTCCAGAAATTTTAAAACTATTTAAGGTTTTTGAAGATCAAAAAAATAAAATAGAAGAGACATTTTTAATTCCTGTTTTTCCTCAACTGTCCAATGATCTACATTCCTTGCAAAAAGAAATTTACGCTTTCTTTGCCGCATCTCAAGAACAGTCGGAAGAAAATAAAAAAGACAGTAGCGAATGGGACAAACAAGTTGAAAAATATGATATAGTTTTTGATAACCTTTATTTAAAATACTTTCATGAAAAAGACATCATGGCAAGTTATTTGAAAACAAACACTGATATTTATGTATTGCGATAATCAAAGCTTGTTTAGGACATAAGGAATGAGTCAAACATTATATATTTTAGATGGCCATGCATATACTTACCAAGCATTTTATGCTATTAAAGAATTATATGCACCTGATGGTACTCCCAGCAATGCTATATATGGTTTTTTAAGAATGTTGGATAAACTTATCCGAGAAAAAGAACCAACTTCCGTAGCTGTTTGCTTTGATTGCCATGCACCTGTTTTTCGAAATGAATTATATAAAGAATATAAGAGTACACGCAAACCTATGCCTGAAGAAATGCGTGGTCAAATTCCTATGTTGCAAGAAATTTTGCAAAATTATGGAATTCCTATTTTTTTAAAAGAAGGCTATGAGGCAGATGATGTGATTGCAACATTAGCCTCAGAGGTAAGTCAATGGGAAAATTGGCACGTATACATATGTACACCAGATAAAGATGCTGTGCAAATTTTAACACAACATATTTCTCAATATGATCCTAAAAAAGATGAAGTACTTACATATAATCAAGTCTATGAAAAATATGGCATTCCTATAGAAAATTTTATAGAATATTTTGCTCTATTAGGAGATACAAGCGACAACATCCCTGGTGTCCGAGGCATTGGTCCTAAAAATGCAGCAAAGTTAATTAACCAATTCCAGACATTGGAAAATTTGTACGAAAAAATAAACCAAGTAAAGCCTCAAAAAATAAAAAATGCTTTACAATCTCAAAAAGAGCAAGCTTTTTTATCGCGTACTTTATTTACAATTGACCAACAAGTTCCCATTGAAATCAATAAAAATGAAATAATACAACAAAAACTAAACCAAGATGCTTTAGAAAAATGGTATATTCGTTTAGGATTTTTAAAGTCTTTAAGTAATCTTGACATTTCTTCCTCTAAAGCATCCTCTGACATTCCAGTACATTGCATTTCTACTAAAGATGAATTAAAAAAAATTGTGTCCATTATTCCCTCAAAAGAACCTTTGTATGTAGATTGGAAGGAATCAGGTGATACGTGCATTTGGGATGCAGAATTGCAAGGCATTTTCTGTAGTTGGAATTTTGCATCATTCTATGTACAAGCAAATGATTCTTTAAAAATACAAGATATTTTAAACATCCTTCAACCACTTTTATCAAAGAACAATGCAAAACGAGGCTTTGATTGTAAAAATCTCTATATATTATTATTAATCCAAGGGATTCATTTACAACCTATAGATTTTGACATTTCATTAGCAGTTTACTTATGCAATCTGTACAACAAAGAAATATCATTTCAAGAACTTTGTTTGCAATATTGTCAATGCAATCCACCAGCTTTACCTACTACAGAAGATATAAAATCATGGTGTTCATATTTTGCACAACGAAATTATTTACTCCGAAACATGGAAAAACAAGTACAAAAACAATTAGAGAAACATGATTTAGTCTATATTCTTCAAGAAGAACTATCTTTAATACCAATCCTTGCAGAAATGGAAGTTACTGGAATTTTAGTAGATCCTGTTGCATTACATACTATGTGCAAAGAAGTAAGAGAATATTTACTCGAATTAAAATCAAAAATCTATCATATTTCTGGTAAAGTTTTTAATATTTCTAGCCCTAAACAACTTGGAAATATTTTATTTGATAAGATGAAATTCCCTGTGATAAAAAAAACAAAAACAGGAGACTATTCTACGAATAAAGAAATACTAGAAACATTATTGGATCAAGTACAAGACAAAGATAGAGAATTTCTATCCTATATTATAGAATATCGTGACAAAGAAAAACTGTTGAACACTTATTTAGAACCTTTGCCCACCGCCATCCATCCTACCACAAAGAGAATCCATAGCCATTTTATACAAACAGGAGCAGCAACAGGAAGAATCACTTCAAAACAGCCCAATTTACAGGCTATTCCTATTCGTAGTGAATTTTCTCGTTCTATTCGCAAATCTTTTATTGCTCCTCTAGGTTCTGAAATCATACAAGCAGATTACTCTCAAATTGAATTGAGAATTTTAGCACATTTTTCACAAGAACCAGCTTTAATCCATGCTTTTCAAAATAACCAAGACATCCATTCTACTGTAGCATCACAAATTTTTCAAACTCCGTTAAATTCAGTTACACATGAACAAAGACAACGAGCCAAAACAGTCCAATATGGTATTTTATATGGACAAACACAATATGGATTATCTAAACAATTAAAAATTTCCTTTAAAGAAGCACATAAAATTATTAATAGCTACTTTCAAGAATATCCTAAAGTTCAAGAATTTAGAGAAAACATGCTGGAGCAAATTCGCGAACAAAAATATGCAAAAACATTACAAGGTAGAAAACGTTTTTTCCCAGATATTTCAAGTACAAATAGAAATGTAAGAGAAAGAGTAGAGCGAGAAGCTTTTAATTCCATTATGCAAGGAACAGCAGCAGATATTTTAAAAATAGCTTTAAAAAATATTTACCAAAAGCGAAATCAAAAAATATTGCCTTTTAAAATTCTCTTACAAATTCATGATGAAATTATTTTAGAAGCATTGCAGGAATCTATAGAAGAAACTATTCAATTATTACGACAAGAAATGGAAAACGCAGTTTCTTTACAAGTTCCTCTTAAAGTAGAAATTTCTCATGGAATAAATTGGTTATCAGAATGAGAAATAATGAACATTTCTTAATACATTCAAAGTAGAAATTTCACGCAATACAAATTGGTTATCAGAATGAGAAATAATGAACATTTCTTAATACATTCAAAGTAGAAATTTCACGCAATACAAATTGGTTATCAGAATAAGAAATAATGAACATTTCTTAATACCTCTAAAAGTAGAAATTTCACGCACAATACAAATAGAAATTTCACGCAATACAAATTGGTTATCAGAATGAGAAAACAATGAATATTGAAAAAAAATATATTGAAAATCTTTTTATTGTAGGAATTTTAGGCGGAGTTGCAGCTGGGAAAAGTACTGTTAGCCAACTTTTGCATAAAAAGGGTGCGTATATTATACAAGCAGATGAAATTGGTCATACTGTCTTAGACATGCCATTCGTTCAACAAGAACTTATAAGCCTTTGGGGGGATGATATTCTTATAGATGGCAAGTTAGATAGAAAAAAACTCAGTCAAATTGTTTTTGTAGGTGGCAAAGAATCATTAGAAAAATTAGAATCCATTACGCATCCGCAAATCAAAAAAATCATGGAACAAAAATTATCAAAAATTCCCTCTCAATCTATTGTGATCTTTGATGTTGCACTTTTATGGGAAGTAGGAATGGATGCTATTTGCCAAACATTACTATTCATAGAAACTCCCATCCATCTACGAGAACAGCGAAGTGAAGAAAACAGAGGCTGGAAAAAAGAAGAAGTCACTCGTCGTGAAAAAAAACAAAAATCATTAGAAGAAAAAAGAGACAAAGCACAATACATTATCCATAATAACGGAAATATAGAACAATTGGAAACACAAACGCAAGAATATTGGAAATTCTTACAAAAAGAAAAATCATCTTATTTCCAAAAGGAGAAAAAGTGAATGCCAACACACCATGAAAACAATGAAGAAAAAAAAAGAAAAAACAAAGAAAGAGAAAAAGAAAAAATAATAGAATTTATGGAGGATCAAGAATTCATTGACGAAGACTCAGATGAGTACTTTCCTACAGAAGAAGAAGAATATGCAGAAGCGAAAAAAAACGAACTTCATATTATTGAACTTCAAAGAATGGCAATGTCCGAACTTTTAACTACAGCTAAACTAGAAGGAGTAAAAGAATACACTGGTCTGAAAAAACAAGAACTCATCTTTAAAATTCTTAAAGAAAGAGTAAAACTCAATGGACTGATGTATGGTGAAGGCGTTGTAGAAGTGCTTCCCGATGGATTCGGTTTTCTTCGATCTCCAGAATACAACTACTTGCCTTGTCCTGACGACATCTATATCTCACCCTCTCAAATTCGACGATTTGGCATTCGAACTGGTGCTACAGTAGCTGGACAAATTCGACCACCCAAAGATAATGAACGTTACTTTGCCTTACTACGAGTGGAAGCCATTAACTACGAAAATCCAGAAAAATTAACAGAAAAATCTATTTTTGATGATTTGACTCCTCTATATCCTCAAGAACGTATTATGCTAGAAACAGTGCCGTCAGAAGTAGAAATGCGGATCATGGATTTAATCACTCCTATTGGAAAAGGTCAACGTGGTTTAATTGTGGCTCCTCCTCGAACTGGCAAAACAGTTCTTTTACAAAAGATTGCCAACGCCATTACACAAAACCATCCAGAAATTTACCTCATCGTTCTTCTCATTGATGAACGCCCTGAAGAAGTAACTGATATGGAGCGTTCTGTCAAAGGAGAAGTCATTAGCTCTACATTTGATGAACCAGCCAGTCGCCATATACAAGTTTCAGAAATGGTTATTGAAAAAGCAAAACGAATGGTAGAATATGGCAAAGACGTTGTCATATTACTAGATTCTATCACACGTTTAGGAAGAGCCTACAACACAGAAGCACCTCATTCAGGGAAAATCCTTACTGGTGGAATAGATGCCTCAGCCCTACAAAAACCAAAACGATTTTTTGGTGCTGCTAGAAACATTGAAGAAGGGGGAAGTCTCACTATTCTAGCCACAGCTTTAATTGAAACAGGAAGTCGTATGGACGATGTTATTTTTGAAGAATTCAAAGGAACAGGCAATATGGAACTTGTCCTAGACAGAAGACTCTCGGATCGAAGAATCTTTCCTGCCATTGACATACAACGTTCTGGCACACGAAAAGAGGAACTCATTGTCAATCCTGAAGAGTTAAAACGCATCTGGGCTATACGAAAACACCTAAACGACACAAACATCACAGAAGCTATGCAAAAATTAAAAGAAAGCATTGGAAAAACAAATAGCAATATTGAATTTCTATTGTCTGTTTCTTAGGAGAATCGCATGAAACATATATTTTTCTTTATTATCCTTTGTATTATCATAGGATGCAACAACTCTTCCACATTAAACATCAATTCAGACAGAGAAAAACAAAGCATTGAAGTATCCTTCCCAGAACAAGTTAACGCTTCAGCATTAACACCAAAACAGCGTACACAATTGAGAAAAAATTTAAATGTATTCTATAAAGGCTCGAAAACAGAAGATTGGAAGCGAGCACGACAAGAAATACTAGCACTAGGTCCTATTGGAATAGAAAGTCTTTGCATATTTTTTGTTAAATTCTTTTACAGTGGAAAAGGACAAATTACAATGGCACAAGACTTTGATCAAGGTGAACGAGTTATGCAAGATGCAGTGCATGAATTGGCAAGCTTAAAAAAAGCTGCTGTTCCTTATGTTATATGGGCAATGTCTCGATCAGATATTGGTTCTCTAGGACGATTGCTTTGTTCACAAACATTGACAAAAATAGGAAAAGATAGTGTGCCTCTCTTAATTGATAATATAGGAAAAGGAACAAATGCATTTCAAAGAAGCGTTTTAGAAACACTAGGAACGATTCGAGATTACGATGCCTTAGAACCTATGGCTAATTTTTACTTTGAACAAAGTAAAAACATTAATGAAAACGATGAATTGCAATTTGCACTACGATATGCATCTATCAAAGCCATTGCAAACTTTCGTTCTGAAATCACTTTATCTATATTTGAATCAGCCTTAAACGATACAAATGACCTCATTTTTAAACTAGTTGTGGAAGAAATGCTATCATACACTGATGATGAAATCGTTCCTTTATTACAAAAAGCATTGCCAAAAGCAAAAACAAGATTGCCAGGGCATTATTCTAAAATTCAAAAAAGATTACAATATTTTCGTACTTAAGGATCTAATTGTTGTGAATACTCAAATTTTTAAAGAATTTCCAAAACAAAACATCTTAGTAATGGGAGACTTGATTTTAGATCACTATGTATTTGGGAAAGTTTCTCGCATATCCCCTGAAGCCCCTATCCCCATTTTTGATTTTGAACGAGAAGAATATCGTCTAGGTGGTGCAAGTAACGTGGCAGGTAACTTAGTTTCATTAGGAGTGAAAACCAGCTTAATGGGTTGTGTAGGAAACGATGATTGTGCAGACATCATATTACAAGAATTAGTTCGTCACAACATTCAAACAGATTCCATATTTAAAGATAAAGAACGTCCAACCACAATAAAAACAAGATACATTGCCCAAGGCCAACACCTTTTACGAGCAGATAAAGAAGAAAAAAAAGACAGCCAACAACTAGAAAAATTTTACACATATTTAACAAATAATATACAACAGTACAACTCTCTGATTATTTCTGATTATGCAAAAGGGTTTCTAGTTCCTAAACTTTGTGAATTTGCTATACAACTTGCTCAACAAAATAATATCAAAGTTTTTGTAGGACCTAAAGGAACAAATTGGGATAAATATAAACACGCCTTTTTATTGTCTGCCAATCGTTCAGAAACAGAAATTATTGCAGGAGAAAAGCTATCTACAAAAGATAATATCATCCAAGCTGGAAATGACATCATTCAAAAATTAGATTTGCAAGCTATGCTCATTACCCTTGGGGCAGCAGGCATGATGCTTTGTATTCGAAAAAAAGAAAGCATCTACCTACCCACACAAGCAAGAGAAGTCTATGATGTAGTAGGTGCAGGTGATACAGTACTTGCTATGGTTGGACTTTGCCAAACAACACAAAACTCATGGAAACTTTCTTTAAACATTGCAAATAAAGCTGCTGGTATTGTAGTCGGGAAAGTAGGGACTTCCTTAGTCACACTAGAAGAACTACAACGTGCATAAAAATAAAATAATAGGAATTCAACTCCTAAAATTAGATCTGGAAAAGAAAAATTCCATATAAAATTAGAAAAACTTATAATCATAATAAATAATTGTTTGGAAAAATATTTTTTGGAAAAATCATATGAAAAAACTCATTACATACTTGTTATTGCTCTTTTTTTTTCTTATCCTAGGCTGTACACAAAATATCATGACAGAAAATGAACCTATTATGCAGCCTAGTATTTCCCTATCACAAATTGAACAACAACTTCAATTCAAAATTACGTGGAACGCAAAAGAAAAAAAAGCACTCTTACAAAGAGACCATTACATCATCACCATTATTCCAAAATCAAACAAAGCATGGATTCAGTCAGAAGAAAAACAGTTAGATTTTCCTGCCTATATTTCAAACCAAGAAATCTACATTCCATATACATTCTATGAAGAAATCGTTCGTTCCTGCCCCTTTATCATTCCTACACGATATGAATATATACCCTATACGTATTCCACAGACCAGCCTATTTTACAAGAAGATCCACCGAACCTTATATACCCTACAACGCCTAACAAACAAATACCAACTATACCGTCTATACCAACCACACCATCCAAATTCAAATATCCTATACTCATCGATGCTGGACATGGTGGAAAAGATCCTGGTGCAATTAATAAACAAGGTTATAAAGAAAAAGATTTCACTCTCTCCATAGCTTTAAAACTTAAACATGCACTACAACAAAAAAACATTCCAGTTCAAACTACGAGAGATACCGACATATTTATTTCTTTAGATCACAGAGTCTATATGGCAAATAAAAATCCACAAACTCCCTGTCTAATCTCCATACATCTAAATAGTACAGATAAAGGAGATGCACAAGGATATGAATTTTGGATTGCCCAAGAAGACAGCGGGTCTAGACACGAAAATAGTTTACGCCTAGCAAAACTCTTACAAAAACAATTTAAAAATAAAATTCCTTTACAAGATAGAGGCATTAAAAAAAATAAATTTCGTGTTCTACAAAAAACTATTATCCCTGCAGTTCTCATTGAATGTTGCTTTCTTTCCAGCCCTACAGACCTAGCTTGGATAAACCAAGACAAATCCCAAAACCTATTAGTCGACGCCATCACACAAGCTATTCTACAATATTAAAGTTAAAGTTAAGTTGCATAACTGTTTTGTTATTTTGCTCTGGGAGAAACAAAACGCGTTCATGTGAATATGCTCTGGGGAGAAACGCGAATCAATATGCTCTGGGGAGAAACGCGAATCAATATGCTCTGGGGAAAATATGATGGAAGGCAATATTGCTTTGAGTAAGGAGTTAGAAAGAAACGCGAAATAAAATTCGTTAAATGAAATGCGTTACGTTAAAATGCGTTAGATTACGTATAAATGCATGAATGTTTAGAAATGCGTAGGCTTATTTTGCTCTGGGGAGAAACGCGAGACTTTATTTGCTCCGGGGAAAATATGCTTATTTGCTCTGAGGAGAATAAGAAATTGGCAAAAAAGGAGAAAATTTAGCAGATTTTCGGAAAAATATGCGAGATTTTGGAAAAATTGGAGAAAATTTAGAGTGATTTTGCAGTGGAAAAAAATGATTTGGAAGGCAATAGGAAAAATTTTTTGGTGAGAAAAAAAATTGGTGATTTTTTGAAAAAATTTTGATGAAAAATGGATAGAAAATAATACTAGTAATTTATGTAACTTATTGTAATTTAATAAGTTATAATGATTATTCTTAGTGTTTTTAAGTTTTTATGTGTGGACATACTATCTCTGAGGTAAAATTTTTCTGCAAAATTTTACCTTGAAATTATATTAACTTTTTCAAATTTTTAAGTTTGATTTTGTCAATATAATTTATTTTTTTACGTAG
>JAGOMP010000065.1 GCA_017993505.1 Planctomycetota bacterium | reverse complement strand
CAAATATTGCACTTCATGCCATAAAACATAAAGTAAACTCCTAAATAATATAGTAAAACAAAATGTAAATATTCGTAGAATTTTATACAAATAGATATATATTATACTAAAAAATATATATTATATTAAAAAAAAAACAAAAAGAACTTATTTTCTAAAAAATGTTTCATATTTTATTTAGTTTGAGTTCTTTTTGTGTAGCTTCTACATTTTTATTTATAAAGTAAATATGAAATTTGATAGTATATATTGGAAATAAACAATAATAAAAGTGTTAAAAAATTAACGAAAACGCCTTTTCGAAGTGCGTCTATTTGGTTTTCTAGCAGGCTGATTTGTATTTTTAGGATTATTAGCATTATATAGGGCATCGTGGACTGCTGTTTGTATTTGCCAAGAGGAATGAGTTGCACCTGAAATTGTATCTACTTGAATACTTTGTGAAAGAATTATTTGTTCTGGCAAATATTTAAAGGCTTGCATTCCAAATTTTTCTGATGCATATCCACTGCTTATTGTTTCAATATGTTGAATTGTTGATTCTTGAACATGAACTTTCATCACAACTTTTTTCCCTAAGTTACTGCTATATCCTAAATATTCTCCATCTTGTATTGTTTCTAAATGAAACGGTGGTAAACTTTTCCATTCAAAACTAAGAATTCCTACGCATCCTAGATAAGCAAAATTCAAAAATCCATAGAAAAATAGTAAAGTAAATAAGAATAATAAACTTTGTCGAAATAAATTTTTTCTATGAACTCTCTTAGGATATAAAGCAATCATTCCTGCCAATCCCCAGAGAATCGAAGTGCTAATAGGAGTAAAACTACAAAGTGAATTATAACCCAATGTATTTATATGAAATGCATAGGGAAAGGGAATCAATGTGCTACAACCTAATAAAAATGTATACCAAACTATCGTCTTATGTTTTTTAATGCTTTTTTCTCGTTTTGTCAATTCAGATGTATTCATATTTTTTATTATATCATGAAATTTATTTTTAGTTATTTTCTATGAAAAAGAAGTTACGCTTGTACTATATCTGTAGGAGTATATTCATATTGTATGTCTTTGTATGTTTTTCGAAGTAGACCTCCTAAAATATTTTTAGTACCCACTTCATAAAAATGTGGATTTTCTATTTCTTTGAGCTTTTCCAAAATTTGTGTCCAATGGACTGGATGAGTAATAATTTGTATTAAATTTTTTCGAATTTTTTCTGGGTCATTAGTAGATTGAGCATCATAGTTAAAAAACATAGGAATTTTTGGTGCATGAATTTGTATGTTTTTCATTTGTTGTTCAATCTTATCTTGGGCTTGTTGCATATGCTTACTATGCCAAGCTCCTTGTTGTTTAAGGTCAACAGCTCGCCCAATGCGAAGTTCTTTGATTTTCTCTTGCAATTGAGTAACGGGCTCAATGTCGCCACTAACAACTGTTTCTAATGGACCATTGTAATTACTGATTGCTAGAACTGTATCTTGTTGCTTAATTTCATCTATAAGTGGTTGAATCTGTTCTGATGTTGCATTGACAATAGCAATCATTTTGCCAGTAGTCTGACTTGCAGCTTGGTACATGGCTTGGCCACGGATTTTGGCAAATAATAGTGCATCTTGTTTTGTTAAAATTCCGCTAGCATATAATCCTGCGATTTCACCAGCACTATGACCAATCACAATATCTGGTTGTATATTTTGTTCAAGGAGTTGATCGAAATATATAATACTAAGAGTTGCAATAGCTATTTGTGCATTGTCTGTGCGTTGAAGTTCTGTAAAGGGTGAATGAAAGCAAATTTGTTCAAGGCTTTGTTCATAAATTTGGCTTGCCAATTGGAACGTTTCTTTTGCATGGTTGGAAGTTTGCCAAAGTTGAAATCCCATTTTTTCTGTTTGAGACCCTTGACCTGGAAACATAAAAATATTCGTTTGTGGCATAATTGTTCCCGTTATTGAAGTGATTGAAAGAATATTTATGATTCGCCTATATTACAAAGGCGAATCATATTTTTAAATTCAAAAGATATTTCGAAAAATTATTTTATATGTCATATTTTTTCAAATGCCATTATATGTCATATTTATTATCAAATGAAAGCAAATGCTTATTATATGCCATATTTTTCTGCAAATGCAAGGAGTGCTTTTTCAAAAATTTCCATAGGAGGTAGAACAAGTCCTGCACCAATTTGTCCAATTCCGGCTTCCTTGTGAGCGATTCCTGTGTTTACTTTAGGAAGAATTCCTTTTTCAACAACTTTACGAATGTCAATACCTACTGGTGTACCTCGGAAATCAAGTTGAGGAATTGTGAAAAATTTATGTTCACCTGTTGTAATTTCATACATTTCTAATGTGCTGTTGAGTGCATCTTTAGGAGAACCACCGATAAATCGTACAATAGCTGGTGCTGCTGCCATGGCAAAGGCTCCGATACCAACTGTTTCTGTGATAGTAGAATCACCAATATCTGGGTTAGCATCTTTTGCCTCAAATCCTGAAAAATATAAGCCTTGAGGCACTTGAGAAGGTGCTGTGAACCATTCTTCTTTACCTAAGGAACTAAGGCGAATTCCAAAATCAGTACCATTTCTTGCCATAGTAGTCACAATGGTACTGCCTTCGATTCCATAGCCTGCATCTGCAATGGATTTACAAGATGCCATAATAGGATTGAGTGCATTGATAGCATTATTTCCCATGAAATCTAAAATTTTAGAGGCAATTTCTGGAGTTTCGCTAACCATGCAAATATGAGGTGCTAAAAGTTTCATAAAAAAGACAGAATTTGCTCTATTTCTATTATGTCCTTCATCGCCCATATGTAAACATTCGGCCACTAAACTTCGAATGTCAATGCCACCCGCTCTTTCAATAGCTTTATGTAAAACAGGTGCCATAACATCTTCCATCCAATGAAGTTTTTCTAAAACCTCTTCGCTGTAAGCACCAAATCGAAGAACTTTACCATATCCTTCGTTCATATTGCAATAGGCTTTATTTCCAAATGTCTTATTCTCAATGATATATACAGACATATTAGGAGAAGTAACACCAGCCATTGGACCAACAGAATTGTGATGATGGCATGGTGCAAGGATAATATTGCCTTGTTCTATGAGTTTTTCAGCTTCTTCATATGTTTTGGCTTTGCCTTCCCAAATAATAGCACCTGCAATAGCTCCACGGAGTGGACCACTCGCTCTATCCCATGTAATAGGAGGGCCAGCATGCAATATTTTATTTTCTGTCATATTTGGAATGACATCTTTTGCTTTGCCCATACCAATAAGTACAGGTTGTGAAGTAGTCATTCTCAATACTGTTTCTTGATTAGCTTTTTCTATTTGTTCGTAATTCAAAATTGTACTCCTAAATAGTATAAATCTACATTTCTACTTTTTTTTGTACCATATCCTAAATAGTATAAATCTACATTTCTACTTTTTCTTGTACCATGTCCTTTGATCTTGGTAGTGTTTTATAATATTGAAATGTTCCAAGCCCTAAAAATAGTATACCTAAAAAAATTCCTACATTGCTTAAGCCACCAAAAGTTTGTACAAGTATAATAATATGGCGAACAAGGCTTGGAATTTCTGCGTCCATTTTCCAAAGTGGTATATCTAATAAAATCCCCAAAAAAGGAATGAGAATTCCAAGACTTAAGAAAAATTTTGAAAGGAATGTGCTAAAAGCTTGAAATTGTAAAGGAAGTTGTGCAAGAATTCTTCCTTGGGAAGTTAGATGTAATTTTGCATTAATTTTTGTATCTTCAGTAAGAGGAGTGACCCAAAAATGAAGTTTTGTTAAAGTAATCTCTTCACGAATCGTTTGAGAAGCAGGAACAACAAGACATCCAGGCACAATGGGTTCAATGGAAATGGGTGCTTTTGTATAATCAAGTATATTTGATTTTGTAGTGTCTAAATGTTCTGGAAATGATTTTAATTGATGAGAAGATAAAATAATATGTAAAGGGTATGTGCGACGTTGTATAACTTGACTATAAAATTTCATGCTAAAATAAAAATTATCTTGTTGTTGCAGATAATTTTTTTGTGTTTTGCTTGATTTAGACACATTAATTTTTACTAAAGTAATAGCTGTTCCTAATGTATTAAATTCTAAATAACTTGTGCCCTCACTAATCACCCCTAAACTATGATTTTTATATGTTTCTGGGTCTGCCTGGTATTTACTATAGATCTGTTTATAAGGATAGCCAGATCCTTGGTCTGTTATGGTACAACGCCATTCATCTTCCTTTAATTGAAAATGAATCGAAATAATTTCCTCAGCATTTTCCTTATTCCCATGGAAATATGCATTTTGTATAGCAGAAAATATTGCAGCTAAATATTTTCTACAATCTTTTACATGAGGAAATTTTTGTAAAATAAAATTTTCAAGTTTTTCAAGTAATTTTTGGATATATACATCTGAATATTGAAATTGATAAGTCGTATCATCATCAAAAGTAATATCTTCTAATGTTGCATTTTCTACCACTTTATCAATGCTATTTTCTACTAAAAAATAGCCAACAATATATCCAATAGAAATTCTATCACCATCTTGCAAACATTTTTTTTGAATTCTGTCACCATTTACTTGCGTGCCATTTGTAGAATTCAAGTCTTCTAACCATGCATTCTCCCCTTCTACTTTAATCAATGCATGCTTCGAAGAAATACTCAAATCATTCAATACAACTTTATTAGACAAATCTCTCCCAATAGTGACGCTTGTCTGTAAAGGAATTACTTGATACACTCTTGGCAATATTTCTAATTTTAATAAATTTTGCATATCTAGCTTTCATCCTACTTGATTTTCACATGTTTGTCTGAGGCTTAATCTATATATCTTAGAATGTATTTTAGCATGTATTTTTTTTAATATCAATGCAAATATTCAGAGCTCGAAAATCTTCAGTTATTTATATATTGTAAAAAAACGAAAAAATGCTTAGTCTAAATATTATTACTTATTAGAATATTTTATACAAAGCATGCAATAGGATTCATCTCTTGTTCTGTTTTTTGTTTAGGGAGATGTCCTTGTTGAACAGGAATATCATAGAGACGTCCAGGAGCAAGACGACGCCAAAAATGACGCATTCCAGGAATCACAACTTTAACGACTGGAAAATGAATGTCTGGGCGAGTTTGATTGACAACTAAGACTTCTAAATTTAATTCTTTTGCTTTTTTTAAACAATATTGTAAATCTTGAAAAATATCGTTTGTAGCTATAGTTTTATAATCACTCCATGTTTTAGGTTTTATAGTTTTATTAGGCAACAAATACGATTGATTTTCATACGTTGCTTTTTTCCACCAATCAACTGTTTCTGGACGCGTTAATTGATACATTGTATTTCCTTCTTTATCTTGCATAGATAAGGCAGGCAAATATTGATTGGCTTCTTCTAATGATCTTAGTAAAGCACGTTTAGGGTCTAAATGAGAACCAAAACCAACAATAATATCTTCCACTTTATGATTTAATCTTCGAGAAACTGCAACAAAAGTGGGGATGCCCCAATCAGAAGTTACATCTAAAACAAACAAATCACGATTTAATTTTTCAGTGTACAATTGTTGCATGTCTTTCCAATAAGAAAGGTTGAAACTTTCTACATCTACACTAGGACATTGATAGCGATTGTACCACCACATAGAAATCGCATCACGTTCTACTACTTCTAAAAGACCTTGTAAAATTGCCTCTTCTAAACTATTTCCAGCAGCACATCCATTGCTATCACAAACACTAAAAAAATGGTCTTTGTCACGAAATCCATAAAAACAATATGCAGTTGGTAAATAAAAAAATCGTTCACTTGTTAAGGACCAAGCTGGAGTCCAGGAAATCGGTGTAGCAGTATCTAATAATTCTGGGATATATTGTTGGTCACTTGTATAAATTTGATTCAACTTTTCGCGATTTTTATATTGGTCATCACTGAATAAGCTCAATTCACGAATAAAAAATGCATCTTCCCCTATTTCATCGTACGATTTAACAACTGTTTTTTCTTCTCCCCAAAAAATGCCAGAATATCGTTCAATGGCTTCTGCAAGAGTGCTTGTTTTTGCTTCGATTTCAGTATGACCATGTCCACCACTTCTTGTGATTAAACTTACACGCAGTAAGGTTAAATCTTCACTCAAAATTGGAAAATAATGACCAGCTAGATAATTATACGATCTAGCATACGCATCCTTTGTTCGAGGGAGAAACGAAGTGATCACGCCAGAAATCGGACTAATTAAATGTTCATACTTATAGAACGTATTTTCATGCGTGCTACACCTATGATCATATTGTTCTACAGGCAATACTTTTTTACAAGAATGTAGTTTTAAGGGCTTAGGTTCTAATGCATTAGGATTACCACAAATAGAACATTGTGGACGTTGCATTACAATATGTTCTTTAAATTCTAAATTTTGTAAATCAAGCGTTAAAATTTTATTTTCTAAACCACTGCGAGGTGGTGCTAGAAGAGCTTTTGATATTTCTAAAATCGCTAAATTTAACCCAATATCACTTGTACTTTGACATTTAGAACGAACCACATTTTTTTCGCTAAGAGAAAATGTTTCCATAAAATGTTCTACTTGACGATTGACTCGCAATTTTTGAGCAAGGCATTCCCAACATGAGGTAAATCCTGGACGAAACATTGGCCCCATCCATACAATCATACCTTGCGGTTTTACAAGAAACCACGTTCTTTTTTCTTTCAAAAATTTTTGATTTAGATTTGCCAAATCAGGATGCAAATAATCATCTACAACAACGAAATTCACTATACCTTTATCAGTCACTACAAAACCGTTTTCTTGCAATGTACTTGCCCAATCTTCTATATTTACATTGCCTAATGCATGAATTTCTAAAGGCAAAGATTGAACTTCTATCACTTTTTCAGGCAAAACATTCCAATAATCCCAATAACATTGATATTCTACATTTGGTTGTTGATGATTTTCAATTAAACACCCTATTTGCAATAAATGATTTAAAATAGAAAACAACTTTTGTGGATATATCTTTGTTTGTGCTAAAATTTCTCCCACTGTATAATTGCCATCTAATAAAGGCATTAAACGAACATATGCATCATCTTGCAAAACATATTGATTTTGTTCACTCATTAAAAAAACGCCATCAGGTTCTACAATTCTATATGTTAAATAAGATTTTAATTTAGGTTTAATTGGTATTTTCATGATCTACTCTTTTTCATTTTAATACAATATAAGAAAACTCAAAAATATTATAAACAAAGCCGTTATATTTTCAAGCATAAAAAAAAGCTAGAGGTAGAAAAAGCTGTACATTATAATAAAAAGTTTTTTTTATTTCTTTTTCTTGTTATAAATAGTAAAATACATTTTATGTATAATAATATTTTAAATTTTGATTTCAAATTGGAGTTTTTATATGCAATATTTTATTACTGGTGGAGCTGGATTTATTGGTAGTCATCTAGCAGAAGATTTACTAGCATTAGGCCATTCAGTTAGTGTTTTAGATGATCTATCTACAGGGAAATTAGAAAATATCTCACATCTTATAGGAAAACAAAATTTTCAACACTGCATTAATACTATTATAAATAAGGAAATATTAGAAAAATTTATAAAAGAATCAGATATTGTAGTGCATCTTGCTGCAACAGTAGGTGTAAAATTAGTGGTAGAACATCCTATTCAAACAATCTATAACAATATAATTGGAACGTCTAATGTTTTAGAATTAGCTTGTCAGTATAATAAAAAGCTATTATTGACTTCTACAAGTGAAGTATATGGGAAAAGTAATAAAACTTCCTTTTGTGAAGATGATGACTTATTGATTGGACCTCCTACAAAATCACGTTGGAGTTATGCCTGTAGTAAAGCATTAGATGAATTCTTAGCTTTATCTTATGCACAAGAAAAACGACTTTCTGTAATCATTTGTCGTTTATTCAATATAGTGGGACCACGCCAAACAGGGCAATTTGGAATGGTCATTCCACGATTTATTCAACAAGCTAAAAATAATCAACCAATTTCTGTTTATGGAGATGGAACACAAACACGTTGCTTTACATATGTAAAAGAAGTCACTAAAATTCTCATTGAACTTAGTCAAAATCCTAAAGCCTTAGGAGAAGTTATCAATATAGGAAGTACAGAAGAAATTTCTATTAAAAATTTAGCAGAAAAAATCATTGCAAAAATAGGAAATAACAATACCATTCAATATACTCCCTTTCAAAAAGTATATACAGAAAACTTTGAAGACATGCAACGTCGAGTTCCTAATGTTCAAAAATTGCAAGATTTACTAGGCTATACACCGAAAATGACTATGGATCAAATTTTAGATAAAATTTGTGAAGAAGAAGCAACAAGTCTTAAATAAAAAGCGATATTTGAAACTAAAAAGCAATATTAAACATAAAAAGCGATATTTGAAACTAAAAAGCAATATTAAACATAAAAAGCGATATTTAAAACTAAAAAGCAATATTAAACATAAAAAGCGATATTTGAAACTAAAAAGCAATATTAAACATAAAAAGCGATATTTAAAACTAAAAAGCAATATTAAACATAAAAAGCGATATTTAAAACTAAAAAGCAATATTAAACATAAAAAGCGATATTTAAAACTAAAAAGCAATATTGAAAAATCAAAAGCAATATTTATATTACATCGAAACACATCCTCATAAAACATACAATAAAGATTGGAATCAACATGAAAGATTGGGTAAAAAATATCATTCAAGTCTCCTCTTCTTTTGTAACAGAGGTTTTAGATGGCTCTCTTTCAGAAGGAATTTTAAAAGCTACAGGAAAACAAATCAAAGAATATTTTTCTAGTGCAGATAGCATGAAAAATAATTACAAAACAGCCATTCAACGTTCTACTTCTTCGTTAGAAATTGCTTTAAAAGGAACACGTGCCTATTATCCAACACGAGAAAAAGAGTTTTACAAAAAACATTTTAGCAAATTTGAACAAAATATATTTTTGCCTTTTGCCCAAGAAATGGTAGAAAATGGTCACATTCAATGTGAAGAAGAACTTCGCGATATATGTATCAAAGAATGCGAAGAATTGAAAAAAATTATGCCCAAAATTTTTCATTTAGATGATATCACTGATAGTGATATGTCCTCTTTATTGCATTCCAATGAATCCACTTCCCAAGCTTCGGAATTAATGTTGCAAGAAATTGCTAACAAAAGCAACAGCCAATACCTTCTTCAATTACTACAAAGAGACAATGTTTTATTTTCAGGCGTAGTATTTCATTTTCATTGCATTATCCAAGCCAATCCAGAATTTGGTACATATTTACAAAATATCCAAGTCTCACAGTTGCAAATAACGTTAAATGAATTGCAAATAACACCACAGCCAGATTCTGATACACTAGCAAAAATAGAACGACTCGAACAATATATTCAAGCTCTAAGCAATTATGATGAACAAATGGGAGCCATTGGACGCAAGCTAGATGACATTTATGAAAAAACATTGCAAACATACGAAGTGCTAGAACGACTAGAAAAACAAATGAAATCTAGTTTTAATGCTATGGAAGATCGATTGAACGCCATTACTCAAATGATTCAAGAGGGATTTCAAAATTTAGCAACAATTCCAGCTAAACCAGAAACTACCACCAGTATAGCTACCCCAGCCATCCCAGAATCACCAGCATTCCCAGAAGCTCCTTCTCTTTCCATAAGTTCTTTATTAACTTTAGGAACAGTGCCAGATGTTTCCAAAACACAACCTTTTCAAGTCATACAATTCCAAAAACAAGACGAATCAGTGGCAGCCATTACTTCACAAAAACCTGCTGTACAACAAGTAACTCCGCAGACAACAGGAATACCAAAAACTAGTGCAAAACCTGCTGTACAACAAGTAACTTCGCAGACAACAGGAACACTACAAACTAGTGCAAAACCTGCTGTACAACAAGTAACTCCGCAGACAACAGGAATACCACAAACTAATGCAAAAACATATCTAAAGCAAGATGCAAACAACATGTTGTCAGCATTTGGGATATCAACTTCTACTTCTACACAACCAAAAGACACTACCAAAGACTATACTCAAAATAAATTCAATATTTTCCCCAATGCTAATGTATTTAACATACCAGCACCACAGCCAAGTTCACAACAACCTACGCCACCAACAACTCCTTCTTCTTCGCAACAAACTAGCTTAAATGATCTTGCTCAAATGTATTCATTATTTTTATTAGCTAGCGAAGAAAGTATGCTCAAAACAACACCAGATAACAATAATATTCCCAAAAGTACACTAAACAACACTATATTTTCAAAAAATACGATAAACTCTGAAAAAAATACAAAAAATAATATAGACAACAATACAAAAAATATGATCCAGAATAATCCTTTATTTATGCAGCCTACTCAAAATAAAGAAGTTTCAACCCAAGAAAAACAATCTGAAAAGAACACAACAAAACGATTTGTGCGAGCAGATACATTACCACCTTTGTTTTCTTAAAAAAAATTTATTTTGTATTTGTAACATATTGATATACAATAAATTAAAAAAAAATTTTAAAAAATAAATTAAAAAAAAATTTTTCTCTTGACTTTTTTATATAAAAAGGTATAATACACTCATCCTGAACGGGAAAGCTGAAAAGTAATATAGAGTACATAAAGCAATCCTAGAGCAGAAAAGAATTAAAAATGGCCTTATCGTCTAGCTAGGTTCAGGACACAGGGTTTTCAACCCTGCAACACGGGTTCAAATCCCGTTAAGGTCATTAAAAAAAAAGCCATCAATCTCTTGATGGCTTTTTTTATGTCCTATCAGCACTTCTATAATACTTTTTAAAAATTTTAATAAATATAATTATATTTATTAAAATATACTGTATTTGTTCTATTTCTTCATTTTCTAAACAAAAAATATCCTCTGTATAAAACAAATATCCCTCTTATAAATAAAATATTTCTTTAACCATACAGAATAAAAATAAATAAACTAATCATTAAACATATATCTAGCAAAACGTATATCTAGCAAAATTTAAAAACGTATATTAAGCAAAATTTATATTTAGCAAAAACGTATATTTAGCAAAATTTATATTCAAAAGAGAATACAATGAGCAAAATTTATATTTAGAAAAACATATATCTAGCAAAAAATATATTCAAAAGAGAATACAATGAGCAAAATAAAAAAACTTTCTCCTATACTCATTAATCAAATTGCAGCTGGTGAATGCATTGAACGTCCTTCTTCGGTTGTCAAAGAATTAGTAGAAAACAGCATTGACGCAGGAGCTACCGACATTAAAATTGAAATCCAAGATGCAGGAAATAGTTTAATTCAAATTATGGACAATGGTTGTGGCATGAATGAAGATGATTTAAAAATGGCTCTTGTTAGTCATGCAACAAGCAAATTAACTAATGCAGATGATTTATTCAACATTCATACATTAGGATTTCGAGGGGAGGCCTTAGCATCCATTGCATCTATTGCAGAAGTTACCATTTCATCTGCCACCCAAGATACAGAAACAGGTTCTCAAATCACAACAAAAAATGGACAAGTTCAAAATATACAACCTGTTGCTATGAACCAAGGCACTAAAATTCAAGTGCATGACTTATTTTTCAATGTACCAGCAAGACGAAAATTTCTCAAAGCAAAAAGTACAGAAATGGCACATATTACAGAAACCATTATTCAATTGGTCATGGCATACCCTAATATTCAATTTTTACTTACTCATGATGGTAAAAAAGTCTTGCAAGTAGAACAGTCTGATTCTCAAAAAATACGAATACAACAACTCATTGGAACAAAAGATATTGATTACATATACGCAGAACATAATTCATTAAAATATAGCATCCAAGCCTACCTAGCACCACCAAATCATGTACGATCAAATAGTAAAATGCAATATTGCTATATAAATCAGCGTAGTATCCGAGATAGAATTATTTTAAAAGCCTTACAAGATGCTTATAGCGATTATCTTCCTAATAAAAAATTTGCCATTGCTGTTCTATTTTTACAAATCCATCCCCTTTACTTAGATGTCAATGTCCACCCAGCAAAAGCGGAGGTACGCCATAGAGATTCCCAAGAAATATATAGATTAGTATATCAAACTGTTAAGAAAGCTTTACAAGGCGAAAATTTTTCAGTTCCTATTTCCCTACCCGAGAGTAAAATCACAGAATCGGAAAAGCAAGCTTCATCATGGATTGATTCCCAAGAAAAACAAAATCAGAGTATCGAACAAACAAAATTAAATTTCATAGATCCAACCATAAGTACAGAATGCATAAAAAATAATACAATAGATACACAAAATAAACAAAAAAACTTACAAAATAGATCTATGCCTTCACATGATTTCAATCATCTTGCACCCACTCCCAACATCCTTCCAGCAGATATTTTAACACCATGTTCTCAACTAGACAACGTATCTGAAAAAAAAATATACTTTCCACCTCTCCCTCCTGCCCCAGATACTACGGAAGATATTACATTTTCTAAGAAACAAAAAATGAAAAAAAATCAGGATTTGAAAACAGATGATATGATCCAAGAAATTCATGATCATATAAATAATTTTCAAACACAACAACAAATGCCATTTTTTCCACCGCAAACAAACAAATACAAAATAATAAACTCTGTACTTCAAGTCCATAATACATATTTAATCCTAGAAACATTAGATAATATACAAATCATTGATCAACATGCTCTCCATGAACGCATATTATATGAAGAACTATCTAAGCAAATACAAAATGGTAAACTCATAATACAATCTCTTTTATTTCCTTATGAACTCAATGTTTTACCAGAAGAAATGGAACTCTACGAACAATACAAAAGCTTCTTTAAGAGGGCAGGGCTAGAAATTATAAAAAAAGATGAAAAAACATTAGAAATTAAAGCATTGCCACAAATTTTAGGAAAATTTTTAGGCGAAACATTCTTTCGAGATCTACTAGAACAACTTCACCAAGGAAACAAGAGCCTAGAAGATCCTCTTGATAAAATTCTAGCAACCATGGCATGTAAATCAGCTATCAAAGCAGGCGATAAACTAACACCAGAAGAAATCAATAACTTATTACAAGCACAGGAAACACTACAAAATCCATACCACTGTCCCCATGGTCGTCCCACTACACTCAATATCTCCATCCAAGAACTAGAAAAATACTTTTTAAGAGTTTAAATTTGCGTGCTATGATAAAAGAATAATAAAAAATTTGTTATAAAAAAAAAGAGCCTTGAATTTTCAAGGCTCTTTTTAGATGATAGAAAAACTCTATACACCATGTGGATATTGTGCAGAATAATGTGTATGTAATAAATGGTGGGCTTTTTCGCTGTTAGGTTCACCAAAAAATTCTTCATAAATTTTGATGATAGATGGATTTTCATGGGATTTTCTAAGCTTCTTTTCAGAATCAATAGTATAGAGTGCTTTAGCTCTCTTTTTGAGAAGTTCTTCATCCATGATTGCCATATTTTTAGGAGGATATGGCTGTCCACCACCACCAATACATCCACCAGGGCATGCCATGATTTCGATAAAATGGTAGTCAACTTCTTTATTTTGTAGTTTTTTGAGAAGTGTTTTTGCATTGATAAGACCATTTGTAATGGCAACTTTAACTAGCGTGCCTTTAATATCAATGGTGCATTCTTTTGTGCCTTGTAGTCCACGAACTTGTTCAAAATTTAAGTTAGGGCATTCTTCGCCTGTTACTTTTTCATAAGCTGTACGGAGTGCGGCTTCCATAACACCACCACTAACGCCAAAAATATCTGCTGCACCACTAGATTCGCCTAAAGGAGAATCAAATTCACTATCTTCTAAATCTTTCATGTCAATTCCAAAAGATTTGATCATTTGGATAGCTTCTCTTGTGGTGAGAACTGCATCAGTATAAGGATAACCTTCTTCAGCTCTATGTTCTGGGCGTTGTGCTTCATATTTTTTGGCTGTACATGGCATAATTGCTACTACAAACATATCTTTAGGATCTATGCCTGCTTTTTCTGCATAGTATGTTTTGAGAACAGGAGAAAGCATAGACATTGGAGATTTACAAGTAGAGACATTAGGAATCATTTCAGGGAAGAATTTTTCTAGGAAGTTAATCCAACCTGGAGAGCAGGATGTGATGAGAGGTAAATTTTCCCCTTTTGTAAATCTTGTTAAAAATTCAGTGGCTTCTTCCATAATAGTTAAATCAGCACTGAAGTTTGTGTCAAATACTTTATCAAAACCACATTTTTTAAGTGCTGTAACCATTTTCCCTGTGACATATGTACCAATAGGAAAACCGAAACCTTCACCAATAGTAGCTCGAATAGCAGGTGCTGTTTGGATAACAACATGTTTTTTGGGATCCATCAATGCATCAATAACAAGCTGTGTGCTATCATTTTCAACAATAGCGGCTGTGGGACATACTGCAGCACATTGACCGCAATGAACACAAACTGATTCTTTCATGGGTGCTTCGTGTGCTGGGGAAACAATCATATCTGTTCCACGATGTAAGAAAGATAAATTGCATACACCTTCTACTTCCGAACAAATTCGAATGCATCTACCACATGAAATACATTTTTCTGGATTTCTAATGATAGCTGGTGAAGACGCATCGCTATTAGCATGTTTTCGATCGCTATATTGAAATTTTCGTTCTCGAATGCCACATTCATATGCCAAAGTTTGTAGTTCGCAGTTTGTATTTCTAGCACATACTTGACATTCTTCTGGATGATTATTGAGGATCAATTCTACAATATTGCGTCGAAGTTGTCTTAATTTAGCAGTTTGTGTTTTGATTTTCATTCCGTCAGCAACTGCATAATTGCAAGATGTGACAGGTTTTTTCATTCCTTCAATTTCTACTAAGCAGACGCGACATGCACCTACTTTGCTCAAGTGAGGATGATAGCATAATCGTGGGATATGAATATTGAGTTGATCAGCGGCTTGCATGATCGTGGTTCCTTCTGGAACCTTGATTTCCATTCCATCGATCGTAATATTTAATTCTTTAGTCATGATTAAACCTTAATGGTAAAATTTCGCTATTTGTTACTTTAAATTCCATTTTTTTATAAAACTATATACCATTTTTTATAATGACATGTTTATAAAAAATCAAAAATGATTATGCTTGGTAACCATGTTCTTTGAGAATGTCTATGACGTTGTCAGGAGTGACTTGACCATAGACTTTTTCGTTGACGATAACGACTGGAGCCATAGCACAAGCACCTACGCATCGTGCTGTTTCAATGGAAAATTTTCCATCCTTTGTTACGCCACCTTCTTTAATGCCTAGGAGTTCTTCTAAACGAGCTAAAATTTTGCCACTACCTTTAACATAGCATGCAGTTCCTAAGCAAATAGAAATACGTTTTTCGCCTTTTGGTGTGAATGTGAACAATGAATAGAATGTTGCAACACCACTAATTTTGGAAGTAGGAATGGACATCAAGTTAGACACTTCATCTAAATATTCTGTTTTGAGATAACCATAGTGGTTTTGGATTCTATGTAAAATTGGAATGAGATAACTTTCAGAATATGGACGAGCCAAACATTCTTTGATATAATTCATAATATCTTCTGGAAATGCAACTTTTGGGCAACCGTTGCATTGGCAACATGTTTTTTGCATATTCTAACCCCTGACTATTGCATCAAATTTGCAAACATCATAACAAGTTCCGCATTTGATACAATCTTGTTGATGGATAACATGAGGCTTCTTGAGCTCACCGGAAATGCACTTTACTGGACATTTTTTGCTGCAGAGTGTACATCCCTTACATTTTTCTGGATCAATTGTATAAGTGACGAGGGCTGTGCATACTCCAGCAGGACATTTTTTGCCTTCTTCGTTGACGTGTGCATCATATTCCTCACGGAAGTATTTGATGGTACTTACAACTGGGTTAGGTGCACATTGTCCTAAACCGCATAGTGCTGTGTTTTGGACTGTATCAGCTAATTCATCAAGTTTTTCTACATCCTCTTTTGTGCCTTTGCCTTGGGAGATTTTTGTTAGAATGTCTAACATTATTTTAGTCCCTTCACGGCAAGGTGTACATTTTCCACAAGATTCACTCTTTGTAAAATCTAGAAAGAATTTAGCAATATCCACCATACAGTTATTTTCATCAATAACAATCATACCACCACTTCCCATGATACTGCCAGCTTTTGTGAGAGAATCATAATCAACTGGTGTGTCTAGGTAAGATTCTGGTAAGCAACCTCCTGCAGGACCACCTGTTTGTACTGCTTTAAACTCTTTTCCATCTTTGATACCACCACCGATTTCATAAATAACTTCTCGTAGTGTCATACCCATAGGAACTTCGATTAAACCAGTGTTGCAAACTTTTCCAGCTAATGCAAATACTTTTGTGCCCTTGCTTGTATCTGTTCCAACAGATGTAAAACTTTCTGCTCCGTCAAGTATAATAACAGGAACATTGGCAAAAGTTTCTACATTATTGATAATCGTTGGTTTGCCCCATAATCCAGAAATTGCAGGAAATGGAGGACGAGGTCGTGGCATACCACGTTCACCTTCAATAGAGTGAATGAGTGCAGTTTCTTCGCCACAAACAAATGCACCAGCACCAAGTCGAATTTCAATATCGAAATTCCAGTCAGTACCAAAAATATTTTTGCCTAAGAAACCATATTCTCGTGCAGCTTTAATAGCTTTTTCAAGTCTTTGTACTGCAAGAGGATACTCTGCACGAATATAAACATAACCTTGTTGAGCTCGAATAGCATAACCAGCAATGATCATACCTTCAAGAACTGTGTGGGGATCGCTTTCAATAGAACTACGATCCATAAATGCACCAGGGTCACCTTCATCAGCGTTGCAAACGAGGAATTTATCTGGATTGGGATTGCTAGAAACAAAATTCCATTTTCTGCCAGTGGGAAAACCAGCTCCACCACGTCCACGGAGTCCAGCTTTTGAAACTTCATCCACAACCTCTTGAGGTTGCATGCTTGTGAGTGCTTTTGCTGCAGCTTCATAACCACGAACAGCTAGATATTCATCAATGCTTTCAGGATCAATCACGCCACAGTTTCTCAATACATTACGGAATTGTTTTTCAAAAAAAGGAATGTCACCAAAAATAGGGAAAAAACGGTTTGCAATGGGTTGTTCAGCCCATTTTTCACAGTTTGTGCAAAGATCGTTATTATCAGCTACTGTGCTGAAATCGCCTGATTTTGGTTTCATGGCGAATTCTTCTACAATTTTGTTTCCAAGAATATGTTCTTGAAAAATTCGATCAACTCTAGCAGGATTGACTTTCATATATTTAATAGGAGCTTTACCAGGAGCAAGAACAGTAACAACAGGTTCTTGGTCACAACGTCCCGTACAACCAACTCTCCCCACACATACTTTAGTATCTGGGTTAGCAGTTAATAATTCTTGGAAACGTTCGTAAACAGCTCCTGCACCTGCTGCATTTTCGCAAGTTGCGGAACCAACTGTAACACGAATAGGACTATCAAATTTAGCTTTAATTCGTTTTACAGCTTCTTGTCGCATAGCAAGCAGCTTTTCCATAGCTGTGGGCATAATTTCTACCTTATTACTTTTTAAAACCTTAAAATTATTTCTAGAATTACAGTTACTTTAGCTGTAAACCATTTCATAGAAATCAAAGTTATGAGTTTTTAGAAATTGAATAGTATTTCTTTTTCACTAAGAATACTAATTAAATTTTAGCATTAAAGAAATATTAATGTAATACTAATGAAATTTAAATTTTAGCATTAAAGAAATATTAATGTAATACTAATGAAATTTAAATTTTAGCATTAAAAAAATACTAATGTAATACTAATTTAATTAAATTTTAGCATTCAAAAAATACTAATTAAATTCTAGCATTTAAAAAAAAGAATTCAAGGAAAATCTTATCACAAGAACAGAGTATACAACTAAAGTCATCTTCCATTCCAATGCAGATTTCAATGCAGATTTTGATTTTTCTCTGAGGGTAACTATTATATCTGGGATAGCTATATCTGGTGCAACTACTCTTGGGCAACTACTCTGGCAGATTTTGCTCTAGGGGCTATCTACTCTGGGGAAAATGTTGCTCTAGGGTAATCTACTCTGGGGCAGATTTTCTGCTCTGGGCAGATTTTCTAGAAATAGTATTTCTCATTGTCATTAAAAATACTAATTAAATTTATTCTAGCATTTAAAAAAAAAGAATTCAAGGAAAATCTTTTTACAAGAACAAAGTATAAAAAACTAAAGTTGAAAAAACTATACACTAAAGAAAAATTCATTTTCTCTGGGGAGTTATTTTGCTCTGGGGAGTTATGTTACTCTGGGGAGGTGTCAGTTATTTTGCTCTGGGGAGTTATGTTACTCTGGGGAGGTGTCAGTTATTTTGCTCTGGGGAGTTATGTTACTCTGGGGAGGTGTCAGTTATTTTGCTCTGGGGAGTTATGTTACTCTGGGGAGGTG
>JAGOMP010000098.1 GCA_017993505.1 Planctomycetota bacterium | reverse complement strand
GCATATTAGAAGCATATGTAGTCTATGAAATGCATATTAGAAGCATATGTAGTCTATGAAATGCATATTAGAAGCATATGCAATTTTTTTATACTCCCCATTGAGGGCGTTCTTTAGGAGCACTGCCTAGTAAAAATTCACCGACAGATGTTTCTTCGTAATAATTTAGCCCCGTTGTATTGGTAAATAAATCAGAATCACCGCCTCCTAATGCACAAGGTGCTAACCCCATAGATGTTGCTACTAGGTACATAGTTTGATAGAGGCAACCAACGTCTTTTAGAATCACAGAATATGCCACAGATTGATATTTTATTTGCACACGTTGAAAACGAGCAGCCAAAATAAATAAAACTTGTGGTGTTTCTTCTTCGAGTTTTCCTGTGACTTGACTTAAATTAATCAATGTTTGTATTAAATTTTCAGGAGCTTCTGTAAGATGTTCTAAATGGTGTTTTTCTGGATTATAATGATAGATTCCTTTTTCTAATCCTTGACAACGGTTAATTACAGGATAAATTTCAATGGAATGGATAGCACCACCTCCTGGAGAAGGTCTTGCACTCACTGTATTTCCAGGAGCCATTTTCTTAATGCGAGCTGTACGATATAAAAATTCTCCCAATTGTTCCACTGTCAAAGGTTCACCATATTTACGAATGCTTTGGCGAGTTTCTAAAATTTTGGTGAATGGTGTATCTTCTTCTTGTAGTTTGTCCATGTCTGGCTTAAATAAAGGAATAATTACGTCAGACATTTCAGGTTTAATCATGGGTAATGCTTCAAATTTATCTTTAAAAGGATACGTTCCCCCATAAGGATCACCATGTCGCCCCATTCGATTATTAGCATGAAATAGAAGGTCATGAAATGCCCATTGAGCCAATACAGGATCTGAAGCCTCTGGTTCATCATTATCTTGATCTGTAGGAAGGAGTACGCCAGCATTGGCAAGAAAGTTCATATACATTTGTGCAGTAAGTGCATCCATTGCAGGCAATAGTTGAGGTAAACTTTCTGCTGTATGTGGTTTTTGCAAATGAAAAAAAGCAGTGAGAGCATCTAAATGATGCAAAATAATTCGAGCAAAACCAAGAGGAGAATTAAGAATCATTTTATCATGGTCTTTATGACAATATGCGAATTTAGAAACTGTCCAATACGTATCTTTTTTAACCTTGTTCATATCATAATGACAATATGTTGTCAAGGGTTCAAATGTTGCAAGCAAATATTCATCACTAGAAAGATGATATTGCAACATAGAATGTTGACAAAGTTTTTTTACATAGTGATTCCATTTTGCCACTCCAGCAATGCCATCTATTTTCATAATATTAGCTAGCACTGCATTTACTGGAATTTTTTTTGTTGTCAGTTCTTTCAATATTTCAAGTAAAGTAGGTGTAACTTGTTTAAACGTTAAGCGAGGTCTCAACATGCGTGGTAAGGCTTCTATTATTACAATATCCTCTTGTTGTAGCACAGAGATATCTGGCAACATAGAAATATAAATTTGCATAAAAAATCCTTATCTTTTTAAAAAATATGTTTATAATAATATACACTACATTTGTTTCAAGGTTTGTTTATATGATGTACACATTATGATTTTTTGATTTTTGTTTATAATAACTATGACATGCATTATAATTAGCTTTTGAGTTTGATAAGTATATTATACAATACAATCCAATACAAACAAATAAAAAAATATATCCATGAAAGCAAATACAATAAATATTGAATTTATCTTGACTCATTTTCTAGTAAGAACTATGATAAGGAATAGGTTTGTTTAAAACAAGTAATTAACTATTCTGAGGGAATTATGGAACAAAAAGAAAATATTCTTACAAAAATTTTAAAACCAATTACAAAAGTCTATGTAGATGAACAACCAAAAGCTTTCTTCGCATTTTTAGCTTATGTATTATTAATGGCATCCTATTATATGATACGCCCTACTCGTAGCTCGATTTTTATGAAAGAATGGGGTACAGAGTGGATGCCCATTTTTTACTTAATCATTGCAGGATGCGTTTTAGTAGCAAGTTTTTTTTACAATTTCTTTGTATCTCTTTTTAAACGCACCATGTTAGTTCGTATCATATTTGGTGGAGTCATTGGCAGTTTTCTTATTTTTTGGGCTATCTATACATATGTTGACTTAACACCAAGCCTTACAAAATCATTAGCTACTGCTTGGTATATATGGATTTGCGTCTATATTTTATTTTTAACATCTTTGTTTTGGTCTTTTAACCATGACTTACACTTACCAGAACAATCAAGGCGACTATATCCTTTAATTCTTTTAGGTGCACAAATTGGTGTAGTTGTTGGTTCTTGGAGTACGAATTATTTATTAAAAAAAATTGGTCTACATAATTATGACTTAATTTTAGCAAGTTCCTTATTATTGCTTTGTGTTTGGGGTGTATTAGAAATATTACGATTTTTTGATACAAACCAAAGAGAAAAAGAAGAAGAAGAACAAACAGAAAGCAAAGCAGAAACTTTTAAAGCAGGGGCTAGAGCATTAAAAGATAATCTATATGCTCTTTGTATTGCTGGGATCGTTGTGTTTGGTACATTTTCATTCACTATTTGTGATTTTCAATATAAACGCATGCTAGAAAGAGATATACTCAGTCCCACTGAAGAAATACAAGTCACAGACATAGAAAACATAGAGCAAATGTTACAACGCATTAGTAGCAACGACATTTTTACAAAGGAATTGCTACAACATTGTCCAAACCTTGCTCAAACAAACAACATGCAAGAAATTTGTGACAACATCAATAATCTATTAGATAAACAAGATCTATTTTCTCAAGAGGCTATCCAATCTTTAAATATATCGAGTCGAAATATAGACATTTTAAATCGAACAGAAAACGTCCGTCGATATAATAAAATTTTATTTGACAACTATTTCAAAGACGCATTGAATACTAAAAAAAGCCTTCTTGATAGAGATTCTATTGAACGAAGTGCATTCTTAGCAAAATATGATGGATATATGGGATGGCTCAACATAGCTATTTTATTTCTCATTGCTCCTTTTATTTTACAAAAATTTGGGCCAGGCGTTTCTGTACTTTTTTATCCCTTAGTTTGCCTCATTGCAGGTGCATTTTTCTTAATGGGAATGAGCATCCAACTTGCAGCGGTTTTTGCAGTCATTCTTTCTTCTCTCAACTATTCCCTATATCTAGTAGGTAAAGAAACATTCTATGTACCAACAGATAAAAACGTACGATACAAAATTAAAGCCCTCATTGATACTTTTGGCTACCGATTAGGAGATGCCACTGGTGGAATCGTTACAACAGCATACATTGCATTATTTGGCTTTTCTATGATATCTGGACTCAGCATTGTTCTATTCATCGTAGCTATTCCATGGTTAGCATCTATCCGCTACGCCTCCAAAAAATATTCTGAACATTCTAAAAATAGTGCTGTAACATCTGCTTAAAAAATAATAGAAAGTAGCTTTTAAAGCTAGCTTA
This sequence comes from Planctomycetota bacterium, assembly GCA_017993505.1. Classification (GTDB taxonomy): domain Bacteria; phylum Planctomycetota; class Uabimicrobiia; order Uabimicrobiales; family JABWCH01; genus JAGOMP01. Next base: position 426 of record JAGOMP010000098.1, on the reverse strand, counting down.
AAAAATGATATATTTTTAAAATTTGCATAAAAAAAGATGGATTTAGATTCAAATCCATCTTTTTTTATGCATCATATTATACTCTTACTCTGGGGAGTTAATCTGCTCTGGGGAGGGAATGTTGCTCTGGGGAGTTAATCTGCTCTGGGGAGGGAAAGTTGCTCTGGGGAGTTAATCTGCTCTGGGGAGTGGAAGTTGCTCTGGGGAGGCAAGTTTTGCTCTGGGGAGGCAAGTTTTGCTCTGGGGAGGCAAGTTTTGCTCTGGGGAGTTAATCTGCTCTGGGGAGGGAAAGGTTGCTCTGGGGAGAAAAGTTGCTCTGGGGAGTTAATCTGCTCTGGGGAGTTAATTTGCTCTGGGGAGTGGAAGTTGCTCTGGGGAGTTAATTTGCTCTGGGGAGAGAAAGTTGCTCTAGGGAATGCAATGTTG
>JAGOMP010000097.1 GCA_017993505.1 Planctomycetota bacterium | reverse complement strand
TCCCCATCATTATTTCATATGATTCGTCAACCAACAACAAATTACCTTGCCATTCCAGAAGTCTCCTCTGAAAAAAGAGAATACATTCCTATGGATTTTATACCACATACAACCATTGCAACAAACTTACTTCTATGTATTCCTAATTGTCCTTTATATATTTTTGCTATTTTAAATTCCCAAATTCACAATGCCTGGATGCGAGTCGTTGCAGGAAGATTAAAAAGTGACTATCGCTATTCTTCATCTGTTGTTTACAACAACTTTCCATTTCCTGAACTTACAGAAACACAAAAACAAAAACTCCATGAACTAGGACAAAACATCTTAGACACACGGGCAAAATATCCAGATTCTAACTTAGCAGCTCTCTATGACCCTTTAACTATGCCGCTTCCTTTACTCAAAGCACATCAAAAATTAGACAAAGAAGTTGCAAAAATCTATAACAAAAACTGGGATTTGAACAATGAAGCAGAAATTGTCTCTGATCTTATGCAAATGTACCAACAACTCCTAACCACAGAAACCACGGGCAATAAAAATACAGAAACCACGGAAACAGAAGATGAGGAAACCACGGAAACAGAAAATAAGGAAATAGAAGATGAGAAAACCACAGAACACACAGAATTAGAAAGTACGGACAAAAACAAAAACACGGACAAGAAACAAAGCAAAAAGACAAAAACTACGAAAAATAAAAATACAAAAACCACGGAAAACACGGAAATAGATAACAAAGACACAGAAAATAAACAAACAAAAGCAAAAACTAAAAGAAAAATAAAGAAAACAGACAATAACGAAATAGAAAACAAAGATATTGAAACAGACCAATCACAGAAAAAAGAAAAACAAACTAAAACTAGAAAAATAAAGAAAACAGACAACAAAGATACAGAAAATAAAGAACTAGAAAATAAACAAACAAAAGTAAAAACTAAAAAAACAAAGAAAACAGACAACAAAGATACAGAAACAGAAATTTACGCATCCATTCCTATTACATCAAAACGCACCATAAAAAAAATAACAATATCAAAAGTAGCAGTCAAAAAAACAACTAATAAAAAAGTAGCAAAACCTAAAGTAACAACAAAATCAACAAAAGAAATAGAAAAAACTAATAAAAAAATAGAAAAAAAGTAGCAAAACCTAAAGTAGCTATCAAAAAAGCAACTAATAAAAAAGCTATAACATCGAAAGCTACTAAAGCTACTACTAAAAAAGAAACAACATTGAAAGCTACTAAAATAAAAAAACAGTAATAATCCAAAAGATACAATCAATTGTATCTTTAATAAATAAAATTTAATTTCATATAAAGGAGTAATGTATGAAAAACATTACAACAATTTTTATAATTTTTCTATGCTCTATTTTTTGTTTCGCTGATACATGGGAACAAAACCATAGACAAAGTACAGAAATAGAATTATGGCAAGAAATCACAGCAAAAGGTACAGAAAAACCTGAAGAACGATTTGACCATGGAATGGTTAGATACAATGATAAATACTACATTACATGTGGCTCTATAGAGTCTACAGAAGAAGCTGTAGGAGACATTTGGGAAATGGATATAACACATCCTAACAAAACGTTCACACAAATATATACGCCTGATAGTACTCATGAGTTTAAGTGTACGTATGGTCATGCTACTCTTGTATTGGATGATAAATTGTATGTACTTTTTGGTTATATGTATGATAATAATGACCGAGAGCAAATATCAGGTATATTTACCTATGATTTAACAGAATCCAGTCAAACGTGGGTAAGAGAATATGATCCAAAGATAGCAAATGATGATTTTGTAGCACGAAGAGATTTTGCAGCTGCTGTTATTGATGATAAAATTTATGTATTTGGTGGATCCAAGATTCCCTATCATTTAATTACTGATCCTGATCAAATATTTGGCTCTTTTTCCTATGATACTGACAAACAAAATTGGGTCTTTGAATCCATAGAATTAGAGCAAAATGAAAATGCACCTTCAGCACGTGACTACCATTCTATGGTTGCTATTGACAATACACTCTATATATTTGGTGGAAAAGGAGAAGATGATACCCTATTGAATGACCTTTGGAAATATGATGTGAGTGGAAAAATTTGGGAAAAAATAGATACAAGACAAGAAGAAACTCCTGAAGCACGATGTGATCACACTATGCATGCAAATGGAAATAAAGAATTTTGGATTCTAGGTGGTTACAATGACGACAATTATTTGAAAGATCTGTGGCAATTTAATATTGCAGAAAAAAAATGGACAAGAAAAAAGGATGCCCCCGTATCTTTTGCACGTCATACAAGTGCATTGCAAGAGGGAGAAAATATGAAAATATATGTATGGGGTGGTGATACAGATAATCATGTATCCCTTCCAGCAGACACTATTTATGAATACGCATATACTGTAAAAGAAGATGAGGAAGATGAGGAAGATGAGGAAGAAAAGATAAAAGTAAAAGGGCACTCTTCTTGTGGTCTATTAGGAATTGAATTTATAATTCTTGCCTTGCTCTGTCAAAGAATAAAAATGCGTAGAAAATAAAAAAACAATCCACGAAAAATAATAATATCCTAAAATCTATACATTATTCATCATATAGATATAACTTTTATTCTAACACTCTCCAGAGCAACTTCTCCCCAGAGCAACATCCCCAGAGCAAGATTCCCTCCCCCGAGCAAGATTCCCTCCCCAGAGCAGAGCAAGATTCCCTCCCCCGAGCAAGATTCCCTCCCCAGAGCAGAGCAAGATTCCCTCCCCAGAGCAACTTTCCGCCTAGGGCAAGGTGACTTTTTTAGCTTAGCTGGCTAAGTATTTTTTTAGATTATATAGGTCTTGGTAGGCATCTTGTTTGTCTTCTGGTTTTTTTTGAAGATGTTCTGGGGAGTAGGTGCAGATTACAGGTATTGTTTTTTTGCTTCGTGTTTTTTTATCTGTGTAGTAATGAATTTCTCTTCTATATTGTTCAATGGTTGTGAATTTTAGCTCAGGTAGGAAAAATTGGGCAGCAAGGTAGTCTAAGGCACAGATTATTTTAGGACGTATGATTTTGAGTTGGCTTTTTAGGTGTTCTTGGCATGCTTTTATGTTTTCTGGAAGTATGGTTTTTTCAGAATAGCATTTGATAAGGTATGTTGTGTATATTTGTTCTCTTGTGAGGTTGAGTACTTTTAGTATGTTGTCGTACATTATATTGGCAATGACTTTATTTTCTTCGTCATCTTGTTTTGAAGGAGAAGATACTACTACTAGGAGTTGACATGTAGGAGTGCCTTCGCCAAATAATGTGTTTTTTCTATGTTTATGAAATGAACATCGTGTGCATGTTTCGCATTGGGATTGTAAGAATTTTAGAAAGTGTAAATCAACAGAACTGTCTTTGCGTATTGGTTTTGATGTTGAGATTAATGGTATTTGTTGCATGGATGGTGGCATTTGTTGCATGGATGGTGGCATTTGTTGCATGGATGGTGGCATTTGTTGCATGGATGGTGGCATTTGTTGTTTTGGCAAAGATGGATATTTTTCTTTCCAATTTTTTAAATATATGAAATCGCCTTGGTAGTTTTGCTGTAAGGAGAGGTATTGTTGCATGTCATGTAAGATTTTGTTGTATTCTAGGAGTGTGGTATCTTGTTCCATTGTATATTATCCAAAAGTAAAGAATATGTTTGTAAATAAATAAAATATGCAAAAATAAATTCCGTTCCTACAAACTTATAAAATCCTATAAATAGCTATAAAAATCTATAAATAAGATTTCTGTTGTATTTCTGTTTCAACCTTGCTGGTTACAATCTGATTTATTACTAAATCTGACTGCATTGCCTTCAAGTCCGCAGACGTAAATTCGGCAAGAACTTTGCCTATTTGTTTTTTTAATTCTGTTAGTAAATTCAAACTTGCATTGTAATCTCTGTCTATTTTTAAACCACATTCATTACAAATATACACTC
>JAGOMP010000064.1 GCA_017993505.1 Planctomycetota bacterium | reverse complement strand
ATTTAACTCCCAACAGCAACATCTCTCGCCCCAGAGCAAATTCCGCCCAGAGCAAAATCTCCCCAGAGCAACTAACATCTCCCCAGAGCAAATTAACTCCCCAGAGCAACATCCCCAGAGCAACTGACATCTCCCCAGAGCAACATAACTCCCCCGAGCAACTGACATCTCCCCAGAGCAACTGACATCTCCCCAGAGCAACTGACATCTCCCCAGAGCAACTTTTCACTCCCCAGAGCAACTTTTCACTCCCCAGAGCAAATTCTCCCCAGAGCAACATAACTCCCCAGAGCAACATTTCACTCCCCAGAGCAACATAACTCCCCAGAGCAAATTAACTAATTAACTCCCCAGCAACTTTAACCTTAATTATTTTTATTTTTTTTACAATTCAATAAAATTTTAAAAAAAGAGATGATATAAAAATTTCCTTGACAAATAAATAGAATGCGTTAAACTTAAATTATAAAGAAGTTTGTTGCTTCTTTATTACTTTTGTTGTTATCTTATTTTTTACAAGAAAAGTTTCTGAAAAGTTTCTTTTCTTATGGAGTGATTTGGAATGGCCGAAAAAAATTACAATCCTTTCGAAACTGCACAAGCTCAGTTTGACCGTGTTGCTGATCTTTTGAATTTAGATGAAGGAACTCGTGCTTTATTACGAAATCCTCTTCGTGAATATCATTTCAGTATCCCAGTTCGCATGGATGATGGTAAAGTGAAAGTTTTCCGTGGTTTCCGAGTACTTCACAATGATTCTCGTGGACCAGGGAAAGGTGGCATTCGCTTCCATCCTCATGAAACAGCAGATACAGTTCGTGCTCTTGCAACATGGATGACCTGGAAATGCTCAGTAGTTGATATTCCACTCGGTGGTGGAAAAGGGGGCGTAATTTGTGATCCTCAAGAAATGAGTGATCGTGAACAAGAAGCACTCTGCCGCGGTTATGTACGTCAAATATCTAAAAATGTTGGTCCTCTCACAGATGTACCAGCACCTGACGTTATGACTACTGGCCAACACATGTTGTGGATGCTGGATGAATATGAAACAATCTATGGAGCAAAATATCCTGGATTCATTACTGGAAAACCAGTTGGTATGGGTGGTTCGCTTGGTCGTACAGAAGCTACTGGCTATGGCGTAATTTTCACACTTCGTGAAGCTTTAAATGAACAAGGCATTGACATTACAAAAACTACAGCTTCTGTTCAAGGTTTTGGTAATGTTGCACAACATGCTGTAGAATTGTACACAAAATTAGGTGGTAAAGTTGTATGTGTTTCTTGTTGGGATCGTGATGACAAGAAATCCTATACTTTCAGAAAAATGAGTGGCATTACTCGTGAAGAACTCCTACCTATCACCAATAAATTTGGTACAGTAGATAAAGTAAAAGCAAAAGAACTTGGCTATGAAATTCTTCCAGGAGATGATTGGATTGCTCAAGAAGTTGATATTTTACTACCTTGTGCACTTGAAAATCAAATCAACGCTGAATCTGTCCAAAAAATCAATGCATCTGTGAAAATGATTGTAGAAGGTGCAAATGGTCCTACAAGTTTAGAAGCTGACGAAGTAATCAAACAACGCAATATTTATGTAGTGCCTGATTTCTTAGCTAACGCTGGTGGCGTAACATGTAGTTATTTTGAACAAGTACAATGCAACATGAACTACTTCTGGCCAAAAGAAGAAGTTCTTGAAAAACTCAATGCAAAAATGGTATCTGCATTCAAGGCAGTTAGCCAATGTGCACGCGATAGAAATCTTTATATGCGTGATGCAGCTTATGCAATTGCAGTAGAACGTGTTGCAACAGCTTGCCAAAAACGAGGCTGGGTATAATAATATATAATATTCAGATGATAGTTTTTCAAAAAAGCTAGAAAAAAATTATTGATGGATTTTGAATCCTTGCTACAATATAGCATGGATTCAATCCATCATTTTTTTTTCAAATTTTTATGATTTCCATTTTTATGTAATAATGGAAAAACTAACTAAACTAATATAGAAAGTAGTCAAAATAAAAATAGAAACAACAATGCCTATTTTGAAAAGATTTTTTTCTTTTTTAGAAAAGAAAGTTATGATTCATTTAATAATGAATCGCTTTTCTTTTTGTAAAAAGAAATTTATGGTTCATTGAATTTATGATAAATAGAATGTTGAATCTCTTTTCTTTTTGTGAAAAAACAATTATGATTCATTGAATTTATGATGAATAGAATGTTGAATTTCTTTTCTTTTTATGAAACACAGTAATATGCAAGTACAAGAATTTACAAAAAATATATGTTTAATAGATCGAACGCTTTTGTTGCACGGTAAAAGTTCTAGTATTTTAATAGAGCCAGGTTATGACATGGTTGTATCTGGAAAGTTTACTGGAAGTTCAGTGGAAAAAGTATTAGAACGAACACGCTTATTTCCAATACGAGTGATCGGAATCACGCATTCGCATGGTGATCATGTTGGAAATTTTCCATTTTATGGAAAACGATTGACAGAAGATTTTGATGTGGTGTTACATAGTTCTAGTCCTTTGTTAGAAGATGAAAAGAAAGAACCAATTTTTGGAACTATTTCTTCTATGCCTATTCCTCCCAAAGCTCATATTCAAAAGATTTTTCAAGATACTGTATATCATTGGGATGGAATAGAATGCCATGTTCTTTGTACGCCAGGACATTCATATATGCCTGAAGATTTGAGTTTCTTTTTCCCAGAATCAAAAATTTTATATTTAGGTGATCTATTGCAACCACAAGGTCCAAGCTATGAATTAGCTGATGGTGTAAGTCCCGTTCCTTTGTTTTATAATGGTACATACTATTTAGAAACTTTGCAAAAGTTGTTAAATATTCCTTTTCAAACGATTATCACGGGACATGGTGATGTGTATTTGCAAGAAAAAGGTAAAAATGCATTGCAAGTAACATTACAATGTGTACAAAGGATGAAATATTGGGCAGAACGTATTTTTCAAGAAAATCCTAAAGAATGCTTAGAAATAATTTGCATACAAGCATATGATAAGATTGTGCAAGAACGCCATTTTGATCTATCATTAGCAACAAAGCGTAAAACTGAAGAAAATTGTTATAAAAAAACAGATTATGAATTATTTGATCGACCTGGACTTCGTTATTTTGTAGAGGTTGCATCGAAAAAATAAAAAGGTGGTATATATGAAATTGCTAGTTTTTCTAGTATTCGTTTCTTTATTTGTAACAAGTTGTAGCTCTATAGATGAACATTTAGTAAAATTAAAAAGCCCATCCGCAGTATCTCGATGTGAAGCAATTTTATGGCTCTATGATAATATTAAGACAGAAACAACTCAAAAACTTTTAATGGATGCACTGTATAAAGATGAAAATCCAGTGGTCCGTTCTTTAGTTGTTCGTATCCTTGCTATTGAAAATAATCCAGCATATATTCCTTTGTTAGAGGTGGCTTTGAATGATGCTAGTCCTCTTGTTCGTTTAGAAGTCGTGCAAACCCTTGGTTCGATGCATGCCAAACAAAGCATTCCTAAACTTTTAAAATTGTTAGAAACAGAAACAGATAAAAATGTTCGCTTAAAAATTTTAAAAACATTGCAATATACTCGTTCTAAAGAGTCTATTCCAGTTTTAATTGCACGTTTAGATGATCCTGAACCTGCCATTCGCTTTCAATCCTTACTTTTACTAGAATTTTTTACAAAGAAAGATTTTGGAATTGATAAAGAACCTTGGCAACAATGGTATGAAACGGTGAAAGTACAATAAAAAACGAAAACTGTGAAGTACAATAAAAAAACGGCAAAATGCCGTTTTTTTTTTATTGAAAATGTTCAAATACGCTGGTTGTAGCATATTAAAATAAAGAAGGTATAGTGAATTTTGCATTACATTTTGCACATTGTGCTCTACGTCCTTGGTTGCTAATGAGTGTTTTGAATTCAAAGTCACAATAGGGACAATTATATACAGCTGTGGGTTCGTTTGTGACAAGTTGTTCTTTGTTGATTCTCATAGTAGAACTAAGATTGCTTCGATGTTGCTCTGGGGTTGCTTGTGTAGACTCTGGCATGATTTGCTGCAATGCACTTTGTATTTCTTTGAATTGTGTTTTTTGATCTGTTTGTATTTGTCTTGCAAGTATTTGTAGTTGTTCGTTGTATGTATTTTTTAGTTCTTTACATGTATTCTGTATATTTTGTTCTTGTAGTTGTTTATATTGTTGCATTTCTTGGGAAATAAGAGAGGGAATATTATCTATCATTTGGAATAATTTTGTTTCCATCTCTTTTTGCCATGTTTGTATACTTTTTTTCGTATCTTGTTGATCTTGTTGTATTTGTTGTAGCAAGTTTTTATGTTGATTGGAAATAAATTGATGATTGTTCCATAAATCGTCTAGCTTGATTTGAAATTTTTGAATAGATTGTTGAAGTGCTATAACATCAGGAAGTACTGTAGATTGAAATTTTTTGAGTTCTGCTTTTTGTTCTTGTAAGCTATTGAGGACTTCTAAGGAATGATCAGAAATAGTGGAAATTTCTTGCCTATATTGGTCTAAAAATTTTTGCATATTATTCAATTTAAGCGGCAAGTTTTCAATGACATTGGCAAAATTGTCAGGAATGTTGAGTCTACTAGGTAAATCATTGAGTCTTTGCAGTGTAGTCATATTGGTTTTAAGTGTATCCAGCATACTTTGAAATGCAGTGAGTGTTTTTTGTAAATTATTGAGTTCTTGAGGCAATGCGTTGTCTGGTTTTGTTTGTAGTGTAGCGAGTTGTTGTGTAATTTGCTGAAATTGCGGTGTGAGTATATTTAAAGTTTGTTGGTGTTGCGTTTGTACATATTGTAGCGTGTCTTGGTTCTGCTGTGTCTGTGTTTGTTGCAATGTTTGAAATGTTTGAATGATTTTTTGTTGTGTGTTTGTGTGTTGGATTTCATTATTTGTGTTGGCAGTCTTGTTAAATTGGTCGAAAATTTTCTGTATTTGTGTTTGATATTGTTGTAAAAATTGTGTGTCGATATTGCTTTGAGTGGCTTGTGCAATCAGTTTATTTTGTGTGTCTAGTATACTTTCCTGTATTTCTTCTGCAAGGATTAGTAATTTATCTTGTGCGTCTATAAGGTGTTGTAATGTTCTTTGATTGGCTTTATCATTGAGTATAGAAAGTATTTTATTACTTGCCTCACTGCTTATTTTGTAATTATTCTCTAGAGTTGTTTGGAATTGATTTTGAGCATCTATAATAATATCATGTGTTGTTTGATTGTGATTGTCTAAAGATATTTGTACGTTATTTCTTGCATCCATAAAGGATGTTAAGATTTTATGTTGTACGTCATTTGTTGTTTTATTGTTATTTTCTAAAGCTGTTTGTAAATTATTATGTGCATCTGTAATGGCAGTTAGAATTTTATGCTGTTCTTCATTTGTTATCTCATAGCTATTTTCTAAAGCTGTTTGTAAGTTGTTTTGTGCGTCTGTAATCGATGATAGAATTTTTCGTTCTGCATCATTTGTTGTTTTATAGCTATTTTCTAAAGCTGTTTGTAAGTTGTTTTGTGCATCTGTAATAAAACTAAAGTCAGGCTGTATGTTTTGTAATGTTGTTTGAATTTCTGTTGATAAATTCTGAATATCTTTATTTTGTTGTTCTATAAAGTTAGATATGTTTTGAACGATATTGTTTTGTTGTTCTACAATATTCGGAATGGATTGCAATTGTCCTTGGATAGTTTGTAATGTATCAGCAGTGCATTGATAGGCACTGTTTCGCACTTGTTGGTATTCTACTTCTTGCAATAAAGTCTGGGCAACTTTCCCAAGGAGTTCTTCTGGGAGTTTATTTTCTAGTTGAATTAAAACTTCTTTGACAAAAAGTAATAAATTTTCAGGAATGTTTTTCACTTTGTTTCCTTTAGTTATTAAAAAGAGTCTCTGGCGATATTTGTTCTGCTTCTCCTTGGAAATTAAAGATAATTCTGTGTCGTAATGTAGGCAAAATGTAGTGTTCAATGTCTTTTTGGCAGATATTGTATCGTCCTTGCAACAGGGCGTTTGTTTTGGCAGCAAGGAGCAATGCCTGTGCTGCACGTGGTGAAGCTCCGTATTGTACGTATTTTTTTACTAATGAATTTGCATTTTTTGTATTGGGATGAGTAGATAAAATAATGTTTACAATTTGTTCGTAAAATGGTGGTGCAACGATCACTTGTTGTATAAGTTTTCTATGTTGTAAAATTTGTGTTGCTGTGATTCTTGGTTGTACTTGTATATTTTCTGTAGTTTGTTGTAAAATTTTATACAATTGTTCTGATGTAGGATAAGGTATTTGTAATTGAAACATAAATCGATCGAGTTGGGCTTCTGGCAATGGATATGTTCCTTGCATTTCTATAGGATTTTGTGTAGCAATGACAAAAAAGGGCTGTGTGAGCTTATATGTTGTATTTGCAATAGTCACGCTTTGTTCTTGCATACATTCTAAAAGTGCAGATTGTGTTTTTGGTGTGGCTCGATTGATTTCATCTGCTAATATAAGATTAGCAAAAATCGGGCCAGGCATAAATTGGAATTGATGGTGTTCATTGATAATATTTGTACCTAAGATATCAGATGGCATTAAATCAGGTGTAAATTGTATGCGTGCATGCTTTAAATGAAGGACTTGTGCTAATGTACGTGCCATTTTTGTTTTTCCTAGCCCAGGAAGTCCTTCTAGTAGAACGTGGCCACCTACGAATAAAGCAACAAGGATATATTGCACAATTTCTTCGTAACCTACTATGACGTTTGCAATTTCTGTTTGCAATGCTTGAAAATCATGGCGAAATTGTTCAGCTTGTTGTTGTATATTTGTTTGCATGTATTATTTTCTTAATTGGCGACACACTACTGTTTTAAAGTCATAGCTTTGTTTCTTCCCATAACGTATGCAATGAATCTGTAATTGCACTAAGACAGTGTTGTTTTCCATGTTTGTAAATTGAACATCATATGTGTAGTCAGGGTAATTTTTTGATTTTGCATTGACAATATTTTTTATATCTCTACCTACAACTATATCTACTCCACGGAGTTCTGCAACAATGGATTCTGCCAAAAATGCGATTTTCTGTTCATCTATCGCTTCTCTATGTGTATTAATAGATGTGGCAATGAGTCCCCAAAGTCCTGCACTTCCCACTAAAAAAATTGCCATAGCTATAAGTACTTCAATAAGTGTAAAGCCTTGTTGTTGTTTATTCATAATTCTATTCTCTATTTTTCCAAAAATAGGTAAGGTAGAAAATAATTTTTTATTTATACTTATTAAATTTTTATAAGAGTTGTTGTATTGTAAACAAGAAACGGCATTTTCTGCCGTTTCTTTTATTGGGAAGTTATTTTTATTTTAGAATATATCTTTTACCAAATATTAGGAAATTATTTTTGTTTTAGAATATATCTTTTAACAAATGTTTGGAAATTATTTTTGTGTTAAAATACATGTTTTACCCAATGTTTGGACATTATTTCTAGAATATATGCTTTTACCAAATATTGGGAAATTATTTCTAGAATACATTTCTTAACAAATATTGTAAAATTGTTTCTAAAATACATTTTTTAACAAATACTTGGACATTGTTTCTAGAATACATCTTTTACCAAATGTTTGAAAATTGTTTCTAGAATATTATCTCTTACCAAATATTGGGAAATTATTTCTAAAATACATTTTTTAACAAATATTGAGAACGAATATTTAGATTAAAAAATTCGTTCTTCATATCCTTTTTGAGATAACATATATTCACGCCATTCTGGTTTCATAGAATCAAAATCTAGTTTTAAATAGAGTTCCTTAAGCTGTGTTTCACTTGCTACACTGGGACCACCCATAAGTAGATCCTTACCTTGTTGGTTTTTAGGAAATACAACAACGTCGCGCATGCTGGGAGTACCTGTAAGTACCATAACAAGACGGTCAAGCCCTGGTGCTGCACCACCATGTGGAGGTGCACCAAATTCTAATGCTTCGATAAGATGACCAAATTTTGAATTGATTTCTTCATCAGACATGCCCATCATTTTCATGATTTTTACTTGTAAATCTTTCTTATGATTTCGTACGCTTCCGCTACAAAGTTCATATCCATTGCAAACTAAGTCAAATTGAGTGCCACGAACTTTGAGTGGATCTGTGTCTAGCAATGGTATATCTTCTGGACGTGGATGTACAAACATATGGTGGAGAGGATCGTATCGTTTTCCTTCTGGATCCCATTTGAACATAGGAAAATCAACAACAAATGCAAAACCTAATACTTTTGGATCACGAAGTTTGAGTTGATCACCAAAATACAAACGCAATAAACCAAGAGCATTGAGAACGATTTCTCTTTGATCTGCGGCTAAAAGGATTAAGTCATTTTCTTTAGCCCCCATAGCTTGGATAATATTTTGCAATTGTTCATCAGTAAGATTTTTCCCAGTGGAAGTACGAATTTTTTCTTCAGAAGGAATCATCCAAACAAGACCTTGAAGTCCATATGATTTTGCCTGTTCTATTAAATTGTCGAGTTGTTTTCTTGTATATGTACCACAACTAGGAATCACAAGCCCTTTTACAACCCCGTCTTCTTTTTCTAATGCTTGTGTAAAGACTTTGAATGTTGTTTCTTTCGCAATATTGCTAATATCTTGGATTTCTAACCCAAAGCGTAAATCTGGTTTATCGCTACCGTATTTTTCCATAACTTCATCATAAGAAAGTCGTGGAAATTGAGGGAATAAAGGTTTGCAATCCGTGGTCTTAGCTGTAACATATAACATAAGGCGTTCGATGACGTCTAGAATATCGTCTCGTTCCACAAAAGACATTTCCATATCAATTTGTGTATGTTCTGGTTGGCGGTCAATGCGAGGGTCTTCATCTCGCATAGCACGAGCAATTTGAAAATATTTATCAAAACCAGCACACATGAGAAGTTGCTTATATTGTTGAGGCGATTGAGGCAATGCAAAAAAAGTGCCTGGATAGAGTCTAGAAGGAACTAAGAAATCACGTGCACCTTCTGGTGTTGTTTTTGTAAGAAGGGGAGTTTCAATTTCTGTAAAACCTTCATTATGTAAAAAATCTCGAACTGTTTTCGTAATTTTATAGCGATCAAGGATAAATTTTTGTGCCACAGGGCGTCGTAGATATAAGTAACGATATTTGAGCATTAAATTATCATTTACTGGTGTGTCCACAGAAATATCAAATGGCAACACTTTACAAGTATTGAGAATTTCAATCTCTTGTGCCCAAACTTCAATTTCACCAGTAGTTAAATTTTTATTGAGGGCTTCTGCTGGACGACGTTTGACTACGCCTTTAATACCAACAACATATTCTAAATGTAAATCTTGGGCAATAGGGAGCAAATGTTGTGTGGCAGGATCGCTTCCACAAACTATTTGAGTGACTCCAAACTTGTCTCGAAGATTAAAAAAAATAACGCCACCGTGATCTCGATGAGTATTCACCCAACCAGCAAGTCGTACTTCTTGATCCACGTGCGTTGCATTGAGTTCACCACAATTAAAAGAGCGGTATTTGTTTTCTTTCATGAATTTCCTTTTTTAATTCTCAGGTTCACTATCGGAAATGCAAAAATATTCTCCGATAGTATGGATGTTTTTAACTGTATCTTCGCAGCCTTGATGCCATTGTCTTTCTAACGTTGTTCCATATACTTCAACACGTTTCCCAAAGTCTTTAAAATTGACACTTTGATACCAATTGTCTAATGTATTATTGAGTCTATCCCCAGATGTTTTATAATCATGGTAAATATAATTAGAGATTGATGTTATATTATTTGCAGTATTGTCCACTCCTTTGTGGAATTGATCTACAAAAATTGTATTAAATGTGTCATTGAATTTACACATGGTACAATATTTATTAGATGTACAGCCTACGAACAAAAATGTGACCACAATAACAAATGATATATATTTCATAATTTTCTCTCCTTGATAGGAGGCATTGTAGCTTCCGAATTGCTGTTTATTTTTTTGCATATATGTTGCTATATCATATCACTTTTATTTTTTTAGTCAATATGAAGAACGTAATTTTTTAAAAGAATCTTTGAATTATTCCTATATTTTTCGTATGATATAGTAAGTTTCATTCCCATTATCATGCATTATAAAATAGAAAGGTACAATATGAAAATTGGACTTGGAAATGACCACGCTGGCTTTGATATAAAAGACGATATTATCAAATTATTAGAAAATCTTGGCCACGAAGTGATCGATTTTGGAATCAATTCAAACACTTCATGCGATTATCCAATTTTTGCAAGTGCTGTAAGTAAAGCAGTAAAAAAAGGCGAAGTAGAATGTGGAATTTTAATCTGTGGTTCTGGCATTGGTATGTCGATTGCTGCAAATAAATATCCAGGAATTCGTGCTGCATTGTGTACCATGCCAGAAATGGCTAAACTATCACGCATGCACAATGATGCAAACGTATTATGTATTGGTTCGAGATTATGTTCTATAGAATTATTAAAAGAAATTGTCACTGTCTGGCTACAAACAGAATTTGAAGGTGATCGACATGTTCAACGAATTCAAAAAATAGCCGACATTGAGTCAGGACGTTTATAATTATGGTAAAAAAAGTCTTGCGAATCATGGATCGAATGAATATTGGAGGACCAGCCATTCATTGCACTTTGCTCACTGCAGGGTTAGATCCAGAAAAATTTGAAACTACATTTGTCACTGGTCGCGTATGTAATTTTGAAGGCGACATGAGCTATTTATTGGAAGAATACAATGTCCAAGCAATCTATATTCCTACTTTAGGTAAAAATATTTCCTTATTTGATGATATTCGAGCATTTTTTGAAATTTATAAAATCATTCGAAAAATTCGCCCTGATATTGTGCATACACATAAAGCGAAAGCTGGTGCTTTAGGTCGTGTAGCTGCATTTTTATTAAAAGTGCCTTTTATTTGCCACACATTCCATGGTCATGTATTTCACGGATATTTTAGCAAATGGAAAAGTAAAATTTTTATTTACATTGAACGATTTTTAGCACTTTTAACTGATAAGATCATTGTAATTTCTGAACAACAACTCCATGAAATTTGCAAAGTTTACAAAATCGCTCCAGAAAAAAAATTTTGTGTAATTCCCCTTGGTTTTGATTTCCGTCATTTAGATCATTGGCAACAAGAAATCGGCTGGTTAAAAAAACAATGTAATATACCAGAAAACAACATTACAATTGGAATTGTAGGACGATTAACAAGCATTAAAAACCACACATTTTTTATTCAAGTCGCACAAAGAATATTGGAAAAACGTAAAAATATATCTTTTGTACTCATAGGTGACGGAGAATTACGAGCAACACTAGAACAACAAGTCCAAGATCTTCACCTAGAAAATAATGTACATTTTGCAGGATGGATTCAAGAATCTGCCAAAATCTATGCAGATTTAGACATTGTAGCCTTAACTTCATTGAATGAAGGGACACCTGTTACACTCATTGAAGCCCTTTATTGCCAACGTCCTGTTATTGCTACAAATGTAGGAGGCGTTGTCAATGTAGTTCAAGATAATGTCACTGGTTTCTTAATTCCTACCCATGCCATAGAAACATTTGTAAGTAAATTAATACAACTCATTGACCAACCTGAATTAAGAACACAATTTGGACAACAAGGGCATAATTCTGTCTCAGAAAAATACTCTTGGAAACGACTCGTTCAGGATATAGAAAAACAATATTCTTAAAAAGAACTTTCTCAACAAAACCTTTTAATAATAAAAGTCAAAATTTCCTCACTATTTTTTAACACTATTCAAAACCTACAAATTGAAATTTGAGTCAAAATGACTTTTTTTTCTTGTCACAATGACATAATATAAAGAAAAATAAAACTCTACTTCGTAATAAGTTGTTATTATACATATAGTTTGCTTTTTTTATAAAATTGGAACAAAATTTGCTAGAAATTTTTAAAAAATAATGATACTTTATATGATGTAGAATGATCATATGGAAATAAACTATTAGAATATGGAATAAAACATCATAAATTTAATTTTTTTAAAATTTTTTTTTAAATAATGATACTTTATATAAAATAAATAATGATACTTTATATAAAATATAATAAAGTATCATAGAATATAAAGCTCATGTATCAATAGATTATTGAATATTAAATAAAAAATCATATTTTTTTTATAATGCAAATAGATTATTTATATTTATATTGATGATTGGAAAGGAGATGCTCTATGGCTAAACAGTTAGCTTTCGATCAGGAAGCTCGGGAAGCGATTCGTAGAGGCGTTCAAAAATTAGCTCAAGCTGTAAAAGTGACCTTGGGTCCTAGAGGTAGAAACGTCATTCTCGATAAAGGTTGGGGTGCCCCTCAGATTACAAAAGATGGAGTTTCTGTTGCAGAACAAGTAGAATTATTAGATAAATTCGAAAACATGGGTGCAAGAATGGTAAAAGAAGTTGCTACTAAAACTTCCACCATTGCTGGAGATGGCACCACAACTGCTACAGTTCTTGCAGAAGCCATTTATTTGGAAGGTTGCAAATACACAACAGCTGGTGTAGATCCTATGGCATTAAGCCGAGGCATTCAAAAAATCACTGAAAATGTTGTAGAAGAAATTGCAAAAATTTCCAAAGAAGTACCAGAAGGTGACTTTAAAGAAATCGCACAAGTTGCTATGATTGCAGGCAATAATGATAAGACTATTGGTGATATGATTTCCCAAGCTATGAAAAAAGTTGGTAAAGATGGCGTCATTACAGTAGAAGAAGGCAAAAGCATGGAAACAGAGGTTGAAGTGGTCGAAGGTATGCAATTTGACCGTGGCTACCTCTCTCCTCATTTTGTAACTAATACTGACGATATGGAAGTTGTTTTAGAAAATCCTTATATTTTAATTCATGAAGAAAAAATTTCTTCCTTGAAAAAAATTATCCCTCTTTTAGAGCACATTTCCAAACTTCAAAGACCACTTTTCATCATTTCCGAAGACGTAGATGGCGAAGCATTAGCAACTCTCGTTGTAAATAAACTTCGTGGCACTATTTCTTGTTGTGCAGTCAAAGCCCCAGGATATGGTGATAGACGTAAAGCCATGTTAGAAGACATAGCTATTTTAACAAATGCAACAGTTTACTACAAAGATCTTGGAAAAGATTTAGAAAAAATCAAAATAGAAGAACTCGGTAGTGCAAAAAAAATCAAAATCACATCTTCTGACACTATTATCATTGAAGGTGCTGGCAATCATAAAAAAATACAAGCTAGAATCAATCAAATTCGTCACGAAATTAGCAAAACAGACTCCAGCTACGACAAAGAAAAATTACAAGAACGACTTGCAAAACTTGCAGGTGGCGTAGCTCAAATCAAAGTAGGGGCAGCAACAGAAGTAGAAATGAAATCTGCTAAAAGTCGCATTGAAGATGCACTTCAAGCAACACGTGCTGCTATTGAAGAAGGCATGCTCCCAGGTGGTGGCGTAGCATATATTCGTGCACTCAAAGTAATAGATAAAGTAGAACTCGAAGGTGATGAAAAATTCGCAGTTCCCATCATGAAAGCAGCTCTACAAGCACCTCTCAAACAAATCGTAGACAATGGTGGTGGCGAAGGTGCAGTCATTCTAAAGAAAGTTTCAGAAGGAAAAGATGCATTTGGATATGATGCTGCTAATAATGTATTTGGCGATATGTTTGAAATGGGAATCATTGATCCCACTAAAGTTACACGTTCCGCATTGCAACATGCCGCAAGCATTGCAGGTCTACTGTTAACTACAGACTGCATGATTGCAGACCTACCAGCTAAAGAAGATAAAGACGTATCCGATGAAGATATGGATTACGATATGTAATAACAAACTCTAAATACAAAAATAAAAAACAATAATATAATAAATAGGAGTTGTCAACATGACACTACAACCATTAGATGATCGTTTGATCGTAGAAATTGAAGCAGCAGAAGCAAAAACAGCGGGCGGAATCGTTCTCCCAGAAACAGCAAAAGAAAAACCACAAAGAGGCACCATTCTAGCAGTTGGACCTGGCAAACTTTTAGAAAACGGCGAACGAGTTGCCATGATTCTCAAAGAAAAAGATAAAATTATTTTTGGAAAATACGCAGGTACAGAAGTCAAAATCGACGGCAAAGAATACAAAATCTTACGCGAAAGCGAAGTTTTAGCAAAATTTGAAAACTAAACCTCAGGGGGCATAGAATGAGTGCAAAACAAATGTTCTTCCACGAGGAAGCAAGAAAAAAACTTGAAAGTGGCATAGAAAAACTTGCCAAAACAGTCAAAGTAACATTAGGACCAGCAGGTCATAATGTTGTTATTCAAAAAAGCATGGGAAATCCTCTCATCACAAAAGATGGTGTTAGTGTTTCTAAAGAAATCGAATTGCCTGATCCATTTGAAAACATGGCTGCTCGCCTTATCAACGAAGTAGCTTCTAAAACATCAGACATCGTAGGCGATGGAACAACAACTGCAACTTTACTCACAGAAGCCATTTATAAAGAAGGATTAAAATTCGTCAGCAGTGGCGTCAATACTATGTCTCTAAAAATTGGCATCGACAAAGCAGTAGATGTTGTAGTTCAAAAAATTAAAGAATATGCCCGACCAGTCAACAATAAAGATGAAATTGTCCAAGTGGGAACCATTTCTGCCAATAACGACAAAGTCATTGGCCAACTTTTAGCAGATGCAGTAGAAAAAGTAGGTAATGATGGCGTCATTACAGTAGAAGAAGCAAAAAGTATTGAAACAAAACTACGATATGCAGAAGGTCTACAAATTGATAAAGGATTTGTTTCTCCTTATTTTATCAATAATCAAGATGAAATGCTCGTTCATTTTGAAGATCCCTACATATTATTTTTTGAAAAGAAAATTTCCAGTATTCGTGATCTAGTTCCCTTACTAGAAAAAATTGCACGTGCTGGGAAACCATTAGTGATCATCGCAGAAGACGTTGAAGGAGATGCTCTTGCAGCATTACTCATCAACAAAATCCGTGGTATACTCCATACATGTGTAGTCAAAGCCCCTGGATTCGGCGATAGAAGAAAAGCCATCTTAGAAGATATGGCAATCTTAACAGGTGGTCGCGTTATATCTGAAGAACTCGGCATCAAACTTGAACAAGTCGAACTTTCTGACTTAGGACAAGCCAAAAAAGTAATTATCACAAAAGATAATACAACTATTATTGAAGGTGCAGGCAATTCTGAAAAATTGCAAGCACGAATTCAACAAATCAGAAACCAAATAGAAACAACAACCTCCACCTACGATAAAGAAAAACTACAAGAAAGACTTGCAAAACTCGTTGGTGGTGTAGCAGTTATAGAAGTTGGTGCATCAACAGAAATTGAAATGAAAGAAAAGAAAACTAGAGTTGAAGACGCACTTCATGCAACACGTGCAGCAATTGAAGAAGGCATTCTTCCAGGAGGTGGTGTAACCTTCTTACGTTGCATCAAAGCAGTCAGTGAACTCAAGCTAGAAGGCGATGAAGCATTTGGTGCACAAATCATTCAACAAGTTCTATCCTATCCTACACGACAAATTTCCCAAAATGCTGGTGAAGATGGATCAGTTGTTGTTTCCGAAATATTAGCCAATGACAACATTAATTTTGGTTTTAATGCCAACACATGCCAATACGTTGACATGATAAAAGAAGGCATTGTGGATCCTGCAAAAGTACTTCGCATAGCTATTCAAAATGCAGCAAGCGTCGCAGGTCTACTCCTAACTACAGAAACACTTATCACTGACCTCAAGGACAAAAAAAGCCAAATTTTAGGCAGTGTCATCTAATTTCTAGACTCAGGCTTGCTAAGCAAGTCTGAGTCTATTTACAAACATTTGATCCTTTGAAGGAATTTTTTTTGCCATCCAAGGAAGGATCAAGCAAAACAAAAGAAGGTAACCATGTCTGAAAAGCGAGATTACTACGAAATCCTAGGATTAGAAAGAAACGCTTCAAGCGATCAAATTAAATCAGCCTATAGAAAATTAGCTCTAAAATACCATCCAGATAAAAACGCAGGAGACAAAGAAGCAGAATGCAAATTTAAAGAAGCATCTGAAGCCTATGAAGTCCTATCTGATTCAGACAAACGAGCACGATACGACCGATATGGTCACGATGGAGTTCGAGGAATTAATTTCCAAGGAATGAACATGAACGACATCTTCTCCCATTTTAGTGATTTATTCGGTGGAGGTGGTGACATTTTCTCTGAACTCTTCGGCAGTTTTGGTGGAAGAGGACAAACACGACCTCGACGTGGTGCAGATATTCGCTACAACATAGAATTAGAATTTGACGAACCAGCACGCAACATAGAAAAAGACATTAAAGTCAAACGTAGAGAAGTCTGTAGTTCCTGTAATGGCTCTGGTTGTGACGCTGGCACATCTAGAAAACAATGCACAAAATGCAAAGGCCAAGGAGCTATCTGGCAACAACAAGGTTTTTTCAGCTTACAACAAACATGCCCTAGTTGCCGTGGAAAAGGCTATAGCATAGAAAAACCATGTAAAACATGTGCTAGCCAAGGTTTCGAATACAAAGAAATCGAAATTCATGTCAAAATACCATCAGGCATTGATGATAGAATGCAAGTAAGAATCCCTGGTGAAGGCGAATCACTACAAAAAGACGTTCCTCGAGGTGATTTATATTGCGAAGTCAACATTAAACAACATCCATACTTTATCCGCCGAGACGATGATGTGATACTCGGCTTACCAATTACTATCACACAAGCCATTTTAGGTGCAAAAATCGAAATTCCTACCATCTACGGAACCGACATTCTCACCATTCCCGCAGGCACACAAAATTCAGCTGTTTTAAAACTTAGTGGAAAAGGATTTCCTAATGTACGAGGAAGAGGGAAAGGTGACCAACTTGTCCAAATTCTCGTTGAAATTCCAAAAGACATCACAAAAGAGCAACGAAAACTTCTAGAAAACTTCGCTCAACTAGAAAAAGACAGCATGACACCCATGCATAAAAATTTCTGGGAAACAGTAAAAAAAGAAACTGATAAAAAGAAAAAATAATAATTATTAGTAATTTTAATTAATAATTATTAATTATTAGTAATTGAAATTAATAATTATTAATCATAATTAAATCATAATAATTAGTAATTGAAATTATCAATTACTAATTATAATTATTAGTAATTGATAATTAATTATACTTGTAATAATTTCATTATAATAAGTATTTATAGACAAGACAGCAAAAATAAAAAATTTCATGATCGATCTAAAAATATATTAAAAATCAACAATATCTGGAGTATTCAACATGAATTCAAATACAGAAGGAAGAATAATAGAAATCAACAAAGAAGAGAAAAAGAAAGAGCATAAAGAAGAAATAAAAAAAGAACTCAAAGAAGACAAAGAAGAAACAAAAAAAGAGTATAAAGAAGAAATAAAAAAAGAACTCAAAGAAGACAAAGAAGAAACAAAAAAAGATCATATAAAAGATAAAGAAAAAAAAATAAACGAAAAAGAACTCAAAAAAAACATTCTCAAAGAATTTAAAAATATGAGTGATGAAGAAAAAGTTCAAGTCGTTCTACAATCTCAACAATCCGCTTACTACCTAGATGCACTCCAACGCCTCCAAGCAGAGTTTGATAACTACCAAAAACGAATGGAACGCGAAAAAGAAATATACATGAAATATGCAAGCCAAACACTTTTAGGCAAACTCCTAAGCATTGTAGATCTACTTACCAAAGCTGTAGATTCAGCAAACGAAACAAACAATACAAAAGGAATCGCGGAAGGCATAATATTAGTGCAAAAAGAACTACTCAAAATCATGAAAGACGATGGAGTTCAACAAATTCAAACAGAAAATCAACGATTTGACCCTAAAATCCACGAAGCAGTCTCTATGGTAATGAATCCAGAAAAACAAGATATGCTGATACTAGAAGAATTTGAAACAGGATACATGCTATACGATCGTCTACTCCGTGCTAGCAAAGTTCTTGTAAACCGTGTTCCAGAACAATCTGATGCAGAAAACCTTTAAAATAAAGGAATTCAAAAAAACAAGATATATAGATACTAGAAAATTCGAAACAGAATACATACTATATGATACTCCATGCTAGTAAAATTCTTGTAAACTGGTTCTAGAACAATCTGTAGCAGAAGATTTTTAAAATAAAGGAGAAATTATGCCTATATATGTATACCAGGCAAAAGACATTGAAAAAGGTTGTAAAAAATGCCAACCCTCCTTTGAAATCATGCAAAGATTCCAAGACAATGCACTAACAAATTGTCCTGATTGCAATACTCCCATTCATCGCATAATTCAAGTCGCTGGCATCAGCATCGGAAAAAAATACATGCTCGGCGACGATAACCTAAAAAAACATGGATTTAGCAAACTCATCAACGAAGGCGATGGAAAATTCCGCCACATATAAACATTCAAAAAATACAAAAAATACACACATATATAAAAAAATACACATACAACCACTTCAATAAAAAAAATAATGGCTGAACAACAACCATTATTTTTTTTATTTCCTATTATAGTAACTTAGTAACTTGAGTAACTTATAGTAACTTAGTAACTTAGTAACTTCTCTCCCCAGTGCAACTTCTCTCCCTAGAGCAACTTTCCTCCTCAGAGCAAATTCCCACCCCAGAGCAAATTCCCGCCCCCCGAGCAACTCTCCAGAGCAACTTCTCTCCCCAGAGCAACTTTTGCCTCCCCAGAGCAACTTCTCTCCCCTGAGCAACTTCCCGCCAAATTCCCGCCCCAGAGCAACTTTCCTCCCCAGAGCAACTTCTCCCCAGAGCAACATTGACTCCCCAGAGCAACTTCCCTCCCCCGAGCAACTTTCCTCCTCAGAGCAAATTCCCGCCCAGAGCAAATTCCCGCCCCAGAGTAACTTTTCTCCCCAGAGCAACATTTCACTCCCCAGAGCAACATTTGCCT
>JAGOMP010000063.1 GCA_017993505.1 Planctomycetota bacterium | reverse complement strand
AGTCTAGATCAAAATAAAGCAATGAAATTTTAAATACTACATTGAAATTTTATATATAAAAAATATCTAAAAAAAATACAAAAATATATTAAAATCTATAATTATTTATAAAAATATTAAAAAATATATTAAAATCTTGAAATAAAAGAAATGATAAAAAGAAAAAATATGTATAAAAATTCAGAGAAATACATAGAAATTTGTATAAAAATATAAAAATGAGTTTATAGATTTTTATAAGTTATCCACAAAAATGTCGATTTTATACGTAACTTTATTAATATCTATAACTATAATAATAATAATAAGTTATAATAAATAATGTTTTTCAACTTCGCAATTTTAAAAAAGTTATCCACAAAATCGGGCAAGTTATCCACATTTTCATTTTTTAAGATAAATTATGAAAAATGAAAATACTGTAATTTAAATACATATATCGTAATTTAAAACAAGATTATTTTTTTTATTGAAATTTTTTAAAAAACATAAAAAAAGAGTCTGAAAAATAAGACTCTTTTTTAAATTTGTTTTGAAAGATAAAAACTATAATTTTTCTTCCATACGAGCCACAAGAGAAAAGATTTCATCTTTTTTTGCTAATTGATCAATCCAGTTTTGAGGGATTTCTTTCATACCATAATAAATGCCAGCCAGACCTCCTGCAACTGTGCCAGTTGTATCTGTATCTTCACCTAAATTAACAGCATGTAAAACAGTCTCTTTATAAGAGCGTTCTTGTAAAAAGCACCAAATCGATGCTTCTAAGGTATCTACTACATATGATGTTGTATAAATATCACTTTTAGCAATTTCCGAAATATCATTATTTAAAATGCGATGAAAATAAGGCAACTCCATAGCATATTCTTTTAGTGGAGAGTAATGTTCCAATATAGTAATTTGAGTTCGTCGATATGCTTCTTCTTTTTTATATCCATTTAGTAACTCTAAGCAAAAGATAATATAAATCGAACAAGCAATTTTTGATCTTGGATGTGCATGAGTTAATGAAGAAACATTGTGGATTACTTCGTAGATATCAATTTCTTCATTTCGTTTTATTTTTCGATGAATATAATATGTCAAAGGAAGAATGCGCATTAGAGATCCATTTCCATTATCATTCTCCATTTTACCGCCAGCTTCAATTGGATTGACTCCTTTTGCAAGCCGAAGAATAGATTCACGAGTAGTATATCCAACATCAAATACTTGACCATGAGGAGTCCAATAGCTATCATGTAGCCAACGACAGAATCGTTGTGCCAAATCTTTATAATTTAAACCATTGCAAAGCGTTTCAGCAAGACAGAACATTAAGGAACTATCATCAGACCAAGTACCAGAAGGTTGTTGGTACGTTTGATATCCCAACATATCATCTACTGGTTCAGATTCTAAAAATTCTCTTGAACTAAATTCAACGGGTACTCCAAGTGCATCGCCAACACAAGCTCCTAAAATACCATCTAAAATTTTGTATGGAGGCATTCTTTTCTCCTTTGTTTCCAAAAGCCAGAATTTAAAATATGTCGCATTTTTTCAATTTCAGTGCGCAGATAAGTATCAGAATTAGGGAGAGGAAATTCTTGATTTAAATAATTGAAGATGTGTTGTGTTCCTTGCCCTAATGTTTTTAAAATATCACTATCTTCATGTTTTAAATCACTAGGCACTTCCAAACAATTTTTATCTTTTGTCATTTGCAAGGCACGAACAGCACATAGAAATTCCACAGACAAAATAATATATATATTGTCTATAATTTTTTTCAAATGAACAACACCTACACTTCCCATGGAAACATAATCTTCTTGGCTCGCAGAAGTAGATATAGAAGTGATGGATGCAGGCGTAGACAAAATACGACATTCAGCTGCACGAGAGGCTCCTGTATATTGAGCAATCATTAAACCAGTATCCCCTTGGCTAGGATCTATTGCCAAATTTTTTGGTAGACCATAATTTAAATGTTGACTCAACATAGAAAATGAGCGTTTATCACTGACTAAAGCAAGGCTGGTCAAGGCAATTTTTACATAATCCACTACAGTTGCAATAGGTTGACCATGGAAATTTGCTCCACTATATGCCTCAATCCTTTCATTGTCAAAAATGAGCAAGGGATTATCTGTTGCTGAATTAATTTCAATTTCTAGAACACTTTCTAAAGATTGTAAAGCTTCATACAAAGGACCATGAATTTGTGGAACAGCACGAAAACTATAGCGATCTTGTACACGTGCTTTGACTGTATCTACGGATTGATTTTTGAAACGCAATAATTGAGCCTGTGGAGTCATGCGTTTTGAGCCTGCGATTAATTCTCGAATATGAGAGGCTACTATATATTGCCCATCATGTGGACGATTATCATGTATTAAAGGATCAAAAGCACGAGTTTCACCACGAATTGCCTCCAAAGACAATGCAGCAGCCATAGATGCTGAATAAAATACATTCCATGCATCGTCTAATGCAAAAATAGCCATAGCTGTCATAAATGTCGTTCCATTAGTTAAGGCCATTGCCTCTTTTGCACCTAAATGAGCAGGAGATAAACCAGCACGTTTTAACGCTTCTTTTGCAGATAACAATTTACCTTGGTAATATGATTTTGCCTCATCTAATCCAATCATCGAAGCTGCCATCATAGATAAAGGAATTAAATCTCCGCTAGCACCTACAGAACCTTCTTCTAAAACCCAAGGCGTCACTCCTTTGTTCAACATTTCCATCAATGTGATACAAGTAGACAATTGAACACCAGACAACCCTTTAGCAAACGAATTTAAACGAATAGCCATCATAGCTCGTACCACACGTTCTGGCAATGGATTCCCAGTTCCACAGTTATGTGCACGTAAATATCGAATTTGATATGACTCAAAAGAATCCGCATTTAAGCTTTGGTCTTTTAAATCACCACATCCCACATTGACTCCATAAATCGGGATTTCTGGATATTTTATAATTTGCTCTTCGACTTTTTTGCGAAAAGATAAAATATCTCTGCGAGTTTCCTCTTTTAAATCCACTCGACTACGTCCCTCTGCAATATTTATTACTTGTTCAATTGTTAAATCTTGCCCTTGTAAGTATACTAAGGATGTCATTGGATTTTCCTTTTGATAAAAAATTTATAAAAATGAATACTTTAATCTATTATTGAATGAAGAAATCTACTTTGATTCTTTATTTCATTTTAACATTTCTTTCAATTTTTCAATCAATTGATTTTGGGGCACAGATTGTTGTGCAGGACGTTCTTTTTTCCAAGTTTCACGATCAGCAACATCTTTTGACAATTCCATGCCAAGTTGCAAATCTTTTAATTGATATTCGCCACGTTCAAATTCATTGCTACCAGCAATCAAAGCAATGGGAATTCCTAATTTATCGGCATATTTCATTTGTTGCCCAATGCCACCGTTACCCATAAAAACTTCAGCATTAAAACCAGCATTGCGAATTAATTGGGCGATTTTTAAATAATCTGCCATACGTTTTTTATCCATGACAGTGACAAGCACATCAGAAGTTGCACTTCGATTTTCAGCTTTACCTAAAATTTTCATAGCCGCTAACAAACGATCTACACCAATAGAAGCTCCTGTGGCAGCCACTTTTTGACCTGTAAAACGTTCGATCAATCCATCATATCGTCCGCCCCCAAACACACTACCAAATTCATAAGTTTGACCATTTTCATCTTGTACTTGCGTTGTTAAAACACCTTCAAACACAGGACCTGTATAATAACTCATACCACGAACAATTGTAGGATCAAAGACAACACGATCTACTCCATAACCCAATGCATTCAATAACTGATCAATTTTTTGCAATTCTTGTACACCTTCCATGCCTATTTTTGAAGAGACCACAAGTTTTTCTAATTCATTGCAAACATTTTCACGATTATCTCTTGCAATCGTTAAATATGAATGGATTAAATCGATTTTATCTTGTGCTAAATGAGCTCCAATGGTAAAGTCTCCTGATGCATCTTTACGACCATTTCCTAGTAAATCATGAACACCATCCCATCCTAAACGATCTAACTTATCAATAGCACGTAAAACAATTAAGCTGGTAGAATCTTCTTGCAAATTTGTACAATCTTTTAACCCACAGATTTCTAAAATACCTTGCAAAATTTTTCTATTGTTTACTTTAATCAAATATTCGCTCCGCTTAAAACCAATGGCTTCCAATGCTTCACAAATAATACAACAAGCCTCAGTATCCGCGGCCATAGAAGACGTTCCCACACAATCAAAGTCAAATTGATAAAACTCACGAAAACGACCTAGACCAGGTTTTTCATGACGCCAAACAGGCCCTACTTGGTAGCGACGAAACGGCTTTTGCAAATCTTGATATTGTGCTACCACACGAGCTAACGGAGCTGTTAAATCATAACGCATGGCAAGCCAACCATTTTCATTATCAGCGTCCGCCCCTTTTGCATCAGGATTTCGAAACGAAAAAATACCACCTTGTGGAGTAGAACTTTCTGGCAAAAATTTTCCTAGGCAATCCACAAATTCTACAGCTGGTGTTTCCAGAGGAATAAATCCGTAACGCTCATATACTTTCCGAATCGTGTCCAACACGCGTTGTTTCACCAAAAGATCAGCAGAAAAAATATCTCTAAATCCTTGAAAAATTCTAGGTTTTGGACGCTTCATTTAAAAAAACTCCTAAAAATAAAACACTATTGAAGATAGTGAATAAAATTATAAATTAAAATCATTTGAATAAAAAATACAACCCAAAATGCCATTTGAAACGTTTTCTTAGTAATTTTATGTCGGAATAACCTCTGACTAATCCAAGCCATAGGAGTTCCTCCGATCAAGGTAAAAAAATGCAATACAATT
This sequence comes from Planctomycetota bacterium, assembly GCA_017993505.1. Lineage (GTDB taxonomy): Bacteria > Planctomycetota > Uabimicrobiia > Uabimicrobiales > JABWCH01 > JAGOMP01. The sequence goes on along the minus strand of JAGOMP010000063.1, from coordinate 14,215 downwards.
TCAGGGATACGAGTGCGATGTTTGACGGCAACATACTTATCATAACCATACATAAGAGTTATAACAATATTTACACTAATGAAATATGACCATATCCAAGGTATTTTCCAGACAGAACCAAAAAACCAAATCAAAAAAAACATGGTCAAAAGCCCGAAGCTTAAAAACCAATAATAAGGATTGCTATGAATTTCTCCTGGAATTACATTCACAGCATTTAAACCACGAGGCGTTTCAATCATATCAAAAATAACTTCTTGACGAGGAGATAATATAACCTTATCTTGCACATCATTAATATGAACAAAAATATCTTGGGAACCATCTTTTGTATCTTGATAACGAATAAATCCATAGCCTTTTTTACTGTTAAATTTTGTTACAATACCTTCCATGATTTCAGAACTCCTAACTATTGTTGATTTGCCTAAATATTCATGTGAGATGAATAGAAATCGTATTGCAGACAAGTATATAATTGATTTGCCTAAATATTCATGTGAATAAATAAAAATTATATTGTAGATACAGATAAAAATATGACTATTATATTATCAGACAGGAGCTTTTTTGACAACTAAAAATTTATACATATTTTAGAATTTATTATAGACTTTATAAGACAAAAGACGTATGTTTGATTAAAATCAAACATTATAAGAAAAGATTCCAACGATAGTAGAAAAATGATAGATAGAATATATTTTTCATGGAATATAATATAAAGGAAATCGATTTGATAAAAAAAGTAGCTATAATATTATAGCTACTTTTTTATTAAATTTTGCATTTTTTTACAAATTAAAATACTATTTTAACGAGAAGAACGTGGTGGCCAAGTAGCCTTGCCATCTAAATGAATCGTCATATTTTTAACATGCGTTGTAGGTTCTGTTGTTTGTACTGTTCCTGTATACATGCCTTTGACAAAGCTAAAATTACCTACATTAAAACCATATTTTGAATTATAAAGGTTTTCATTTGTAGGAAGATTGGCAAAATCAAGAGTCACGTTACCAGTTCTTGAACCATTGGGACCGTCTAGTGTAAATGCTACCTTATATACTCCTTTTTGTGCTTCTTTTTCTCGAACATTTACCCAAATCGTGACTGTGGCTGCCATTACATCATATTCTACTTTATCTGTTAAAAATAAATTTCCTTCTGAATCAATTGTTGTAGTAAATGTAAGCTCTTTTACAACCATTTCAAATTTTGCATCTGATTCATTTAAAGTTACGAGAGATTCAGTAGCTTCCATTACTTTTTTTACATCAATTCTTCCAGCACCAAAAGTATTGTCTTTTCCAGTTGTTCCTAAGTCTACTGCTGTTTTTTCTAGTAAAGATTTAGCTTGTTGGGTAGTAATATTTGGATTGGCCTGTGCCATCAATGCAACAGTTCCAGCTACGTGTGGTGTAGCCATAGATGTACCAGATTTACTGGTATATGTACCAGAATGATAATTACAAGATTTAATGCCCATGCCAGGTGCACATACATCAGGTTTGATATATGTTTTGCCATTCCATTCAGCTGGTCCTCGACTACTAAAATATGCAATGCCATCACTACTACTTGTAGCACCTACTGTAATGGCATCTTCTACATCTCCAGGAGAACTAATGGTTGCTGCTCCACTGCCTTCATTTCCAGCTGCAATTACTGGAATAATGCCAGCTGCAATCACATTTTGACAAGCAAGTTCTAATCTTGTGCGAATACTAGCATCAGCGTTTCCACCTAAACTCATACTAATTACTTTTGCTTTGCCAATACATTCTTCCATAGCTTCCCATAAAGTAGACCATTCGCCACTTCCATTTTTTCCTAAAACTTTCACGGCATAGATCATCGCTTCTGATGCAACCCCTGTTTGTTCACCATTCGTTCCATTACCAGCAACTGTTCCAGCACAATGAGTCCCATGTCCATGGTCATCCCGTGGAGCTAAATTAGCATTGTCATAATTCTTGCCATCAATAATTCGACCTGCTAGATCAGGATGTTCATTTACGCCTGTGTCAATAACAGCTACTACAACGCCTTTTCCAGTATATTGATTCCAAACTGCTGGAGCATTGATTTTTTCAAGTCCCCAAGTTAAATTTGCGTCAACAGATTCCTGTGGGGAGTGCATATCCATCTTTTTAGGGAGCATATGTACTTTTTTATTCCAAAGAATTTCACTTACATTCTGTTGGCATGCGATTTCTTGAATCATTTCTGGCGTTGCTTTCATAACAGCAGCATTGGCAATCCAAATAGAACGGAAATCACTATTTTTTCTTTGATGACTGATTTGTTCTACCCAAAAATGTAAAGCTTCTGCTTTTTGTTTAAGAACATTAATCGCTTCTTCTACTCCATTCTTTTCACCCATAAATCTATATTCTTGAATGACTTCTGTTAAAGTAGGAAGATTCTCAAATAATACAATAATGGGTAATTCTTCAACATCTTTTTTGTTCATTTGGTCTTGAAGTTCTTGATGAATCAAGCCATCAGCCATTAAGCTGAATGTAAGAACAAAGCAGAAAAAAATAAATAATGTTTTTTTCATAAAACACTCCTTATGAGATTGCTGCAAATATCATAATTTTTAAAAAAAATAAAAAAATGAGACTGACTTCCTAAAAATCAGTCTCTCTATTGTACTTTTTTTATACTATAAAAATCAAATACTTTTTTATTTTTTTGATTTTTTATATACTAAATAAATATTGTCTAAAATAATGAATTTTATGACTATAAATTCCATAAAGATTTTTTTAACAGTTCTTTAAATCAAATACTTTTTTATTTTCCTGCTTTATCATATACTAAATAAATATTGTCTAAAATAATAGGCTTGGAGGCTATAAATTCAATAGATATTTCGTCTATCGTCGTTCTAGGATTATATTTAAATTCAAACCAAGATTTATTATTCACATACCATATCAATTTATCTTTACGAACATAAAATGCAAATTGAACCCATTTTTCTGCTAAATTTGTCTTTAAATCTTCGCTTTTTAAAATGCCTCTAGAATAAATCTTAAACGAAAATTGTCCTGTAGCATCCAGTTCATAAGTATAATTAATTTTTTTATTCTGGTACAACGCGATTACAAATTTATCAGATGGATGTTGAAATTTTAAAAAACCAGAGAGTGCATAAAATCTTTTACTTTTAATATAACCGGCTCCACGAGAATAATAACTTACTCCATTTTCAATTTTTGGGTTTAAATTCCCTTGCGTGCGTTCAAATAAATCAGTTAAATTACTTTTTGTATCTTGGAATATATAAAAATATTCTTTTGCTTTCGGAGTGCCATACAATTGACGAGAAGAATTCAAGATTAATTGATTTAATTCTTTTTGATAAGAGTGATTGAAAAAACCAAAATTTTCTTGAAATAATGATATTTCTTGCAATGGATTTTCTTGTGATGAACTCTTTCCTTGCAGTGTCTTAGTAAGATTTTGAATATTTTCAATACTTTTTTTAATGCGTCTTTGGATAGTATGATGCAATTGATCCTGAAAGCGTTGGTATGCATTTTTATTATTATCAACAAGAACTTGTAGAAATTTATCACTTTGTTCATATAATTTCATGCGTTCTGTGACAATGGCAAAGGTTAAACGTTCTTCATCTGTACTTAATAGTTCCCAAATCCGCTCAATAATCGTTTGCCAATGTTGTTTATTTAAATGAGAATAATGTAATGGTTCATCTTTTTTATATTTTGCTTTTGAATCTAAAGGTGGAAAATAAAAATTAGGATCTCTAAAAAACTGTATTTTTTGCCATCTAGAATTTATATAAAGACTAATAGTATCTTTAGGTATTTTTTTATTCAATATTTGAAAAAAGTTTTTCAGAGAATTTTCTAATAATTGAATTTTTTCGCTTTCGCTTCTCAATAATTCTCGTTCAGATCCCTGCAGATCTTTATTTCTAACTTCTTGTTGTAACTTTTCTCTTGCTTCTTTAAATTTTTCTTCTAAACATAATTTATCAATCTCATCTAAAATAGTCTGTGCATATTGAAGAGATTTCTTTTTCTTTGCTTCCTCTTGTTCTTGTTTCCATACAGGAATCAATGATTCTATCTTTGTTTTATACTCTTGAAGTTTTTCTATTTCATTTTTAAAGAAACTAGTTGTTTTTTCATTTGATTGGAAATTTATCAACTTTTTTTCTAAATCTGGCAATAATATATTGGGCTTTTTTTCACTGATAGCTTGGTTATATTTTGTTTCTAGCAAAGTAAAAAATTCTTGTTTTTGAGACCGTGCATTTTCTTTATATTGTTTATACTTTTCTTGGTCGCTAAGACTGAATTTGGAGAGTTCCAATTCTAAATCAGAAAGCATATAAAGTATTTCAAAACATTCACCTTCATCTTGTAATCTTTGAATTTTATCCCATTTTTCTCCCACATTCACAGTAGGTAATGTTTTTTTCATATTCTCAATTCTTTTTCTTTTACTCTTAATCTCATCGATTAGATTGATAGAACGATTTTTATACGTGATAGTATTAATATCCTTTTCTTTTGCAGTTTTTTCTATACTTTTTAAAGTGTTTTCTAAGACAAGTGGATCTACTTTTGCATCAAAGTCTCTTATAAAACTAGTATATTTACGTGACAACCTATCTACTTCTTGTTTATAATTTTTGTTCTTTTCGTACCATTTATAACCACCAACTCCTATAATGATGGCAATCACTAATACAATGACTGTATTATAATTTTTTTTAGCAATAGGGGCTTCACGATTGGCACGATCTATGGTTTTACCATCACTTTTAGCAGCATCTTTAGCACTTTCGCCCTCTTTTATTTTTTCTTTCGTGCTATCTTTCGTGCTATCTTTTCCACTTTCTTGTTTCTTTTCAGGCAAATTTTTTTTCGTTGTTGAAGGACTGCTTCTAGTTTTTAAAGTTTCATGTGAAACAACTTTTTTCTCTTTTAATTTTGTTGGCTTTGGACTTTCATTTACTACTTTTGAGGTAGCTATTGCATGACGATTCGGAGTATTGTCGCTTTTAAATTCTAAATTTTCTATAGAAGTAACAGCTACCATTTTTTTCGCTTCTTTAAATTGGGTACGTGCCACTTCAGGATGTTGTAAATGTTCAATCAATTGAGAATAATCGTTATATCGTTCTTCAGGAGAAAACGAGAGCATTTTTTTAAGAATATAACAAATATCTTCATTAAGTTCAGGGTTATATAACTGAATGGGAGGTAATGTTGGTTCTTCTGAAAATAAAGTTAGCATAGATTGAGAACTATTTGTTTCCCAAGGAGCACGTCCTGCTAAAAGATGGTATAGCACGCAACCTAAAGCATAGATATCACTACGAAAATCTGTAACCTCCTCTTGAAACAAAGCTTCTGGTGCATTATAATAATGCACTACATTAGAAATATCACCTAAATATGTAATATTTTTTATGATACTCGTAGGTAAATTGAGACATAATAAAATAATTTTCCCAGTATTCGAAATCATAATATTTTCTGGTAAAATATTTCCATGCACAATATTATGTTTTTGTGCCACTTTTAAAATCTTGGCAATTCGTGCAGCTATTTTTAAAGATTTTTCTACACTGAGTTGAATCCCACGGTCAAAAATATGTTGAAGTGTCTTTCCTTCTATCCATTCATAAATCGCATATCCATATTGAGAAGTAGAATTAATTTCAATACATTTTGGAACACAAGAAATATAAAGGTTTTTATTAATTTCAGCTTTTGTTAAAAGTCGTTCTTGAAATGATGGATTTTTCCAAACTTCCTCTTTAAAAATGACAGCTAATACTTCCATTTTTCTTTTAGTTTCAATAGCTTGATAAATCCAAGTTGTTCCATTTTCTTGCAAATTTTCTAAAAGTTTATATCCTGGAATGTTAATCTTGCGATGTTGACTAATCCCTAAAAATGCCAATGTTTTTCCCAAGCGACTAAAAGAACTTTTAGAGTCCATACTTTCTACTTCTGGGATAGCAAACATCTCTCCAGAATCTTGGTCTAAAAGTTCATCAGAATCCGCTACATTATATGATGGAAGAGAATATTGACCTGGCATTGTTTGGTATGATGTTTGTTGATAAGGTTGCTGTGTCTGTGGTGGATATTGCATCTGTGGTGGATATTGAGTCTGTGGTGGATATTGCGTCTGTGGTGGATACGGAGTTTGTCCTGGATATTGAGTTTGTGGTGGATATTGCATCTGTGGTGGATATTGAGTCTGTGGTGGATATTGCATCTGTGGTGGATATTGAGTCTGTGGTGGATATTGAGTCTGTGGTGGATATTGAGTCTGTGGTGGATATTGAGTCTGTGGTGGATATTGAGTTTGTGGTGGATATTGCGTCTGTGGTGGATATGGTGTATGATAAGGATCTGTAGTTGCATAAGGAGTAGGAGCATATTGTGTCTGAAAAGGATCAGGATATGTAGGAGCTTCTGGATATACTGGCGTAGCTGAATATGGATATTGTACATCATATGTGCTTATTTCGGCATATTGCGTTTGAAAATGGTCCTGTGTAGGATCCTCATATTGTGCTACTTCTACTTGCTCTTCATCTACAGATTGATGCTCTATTGTATATATCGATTGAACAGATTCTATAGAAGAATGTTTAGGCGAATCACTTGTAGACAACTCATTTGCTGGATATGCTGGATTCGTGTTTATTTTATTGGACGCTGGTTGAGTTACTTCTTCACTTGCTGGATAAGACTCTGCTTTTTGCCAATCTTCTACTTTTGCATCAATTTGTTTATTGATTTGTTCCCATTCAATCATTAAAAGTTGCTTATTGGCTTCAGTTAAGTATCCCATAATAGTAAGAATATCTAATAATGGATCTACAGTTTCTCCTTTTATTTTTTCTTGCTCCTGAAGGTAGAGACACTCTTCTAATTGGTCCTCTGTAATCCAATTATTCTTTACTGCTAACGATCCTATAGCTTTTTCTAGATAGTCCATAAGATTATCATCCTAAGTTTCGATTAATATTCAATGAAATTGCTTTATTTTTAAATAATTATATATGAAATTTTTATGATTTACCAGAAAAATTTATATTTCCATAGACTTTTTCAAAAATTTAGAAATGTTTATTGAAAATATCAGATTGACAAATGATTTGATTTAAGATAAAATTACTTAAATAATTTTGTATAATTTGATTTTTGTATACATTATGTAAATTTAGACTCTGAGGCAATATATGCTAGGAAATATTTTTTTAGTGCATTGTGGGAAACATTCTGTGCAGCAAGGCTATTTTTTTTCATTTTCCAAAGAAAAATTACGTTTATATATTGGAAATGACCCTGAAAAATGTGGCATGGATTCTATTATTTTGCAAGATTCATCCATTGCACCTTGCCATATTTCTATTTCTTGGCAAGAAGGAAAAATTTTTTTACAAATAGAAGATTCAAATTTTTCCACCATATTAAATGATAAAAAAGTCGAATCTTGCATTTCTTTACCATCCTATAGTACTATAATTTTAGGGGACATGCGTTTTATATGTTTTTGCAATTTACAAGCTACCAAACCCCTAGATATACAACAAGAAAACAAAGAAAATTTAGAAAATATATCAATAGATAGCAATTTTTTCGTAAATGATGAAACTCCTCTAAGTGATTCTAACACACCATTTTCAAACCAACCAAAACAAGCGAAGCAAGCTATTCTCTCTTCAGAAGTTGATGTGAAAACAGAAAATAACTTTGTAATTGCAGAATTTTCCTTACTCAGTTTAGATGCACCTTATGCTGTGCCATGTTGTTGCGAGATCATGAGTCATAAAATGTCTGCTATTTTAGGTAAAGCAACTACATGCGACTACAAAGTTGAATTTGAAAAAGAAAAATATGTAGCCGAAGAACAAGCACTTATCACCTACTCTACTAATGAACAAGCCTTTGTGATTAAAGGGCTAGTACCAGAAAATCCTATTTTCATCAACAAACAAAAGATCACTGGTAGTCAGCGTTTAAAATCAGGAGATATCATAAAATTAGGCGTAGCAGCTAATGCACCGAAATTGCAATTTTCTTTAGATACAGAAGACGAGAATCAAAAAGTAAATTTACGACTTGCAGAATTGATCCAAGAATTAGAGCGAGGGCAAATATATACAATCGGTGCAAAGAATATATCTAATATAGGATTACAAAGTCCAGATATACAAGGAGCTGTGCTAGAAGTTCATGTTCCAGAACGAGGCGATAGTCTATACATAAACAAAGTAGAAAATACAGAAATAAAAGTCATTTTAGATGGTACCGAGCTAATGCCTAAAGAAAATCGCATTTGGACACTGCATCAAATGTTGGAAATCGGTCAATACACCTCCATCTTGCATGACCAAACAAACTTTGTACTTGCAAGGACACCAGAAGAATGGATCTTCTCGCTCATTGTACCAAGCCCCAAGCGAGGAGAAAGTTACTTAATCGGTCAAGGTTCTGAATGTGTTTTTAAACTCACAGAACCCTCATTCCCAGAAAAAATCGTAGAAATTTTTGTACCTTGGGAAGGCGAATATTTTCTAGTTAAAAAAATAGGTTCTTCCCCAATACCTATCTTCATTGATGGAATGCCAGTAGATGATCAATCTCGTTTAGAATATCGTTTTGGAGTCAATCAAATTCTCACAGTGGGTAATTATTTAAAACTACAGAACAATCATCGCACATTGCCTACATATTCTATTCACTATCCTTGGAAACGAATTATAAGCAGTATATTCTGGTTCATTGTTGTTAGCTTGATCATCGTCACATTCCTTGTGTATGGAAACAAATATGCACCTGCAATCAAAGAATTTTTTAAAATACCAGAACAAACACAAGAAGAAGTACAAGATTCTTATGGCATGCCCATAGAAGAAAAAAACACAGACAATCCACAAGATACACCAAGCGAGCCAACAATAGATAGAAGTATAGAACAAAAAATAAAAGAGGCCGAACAAAAATTAGAAGAATTTCAAGATAGCCCAGAAAACACGGAACAAAAACGTCCTATAAAAACAAAAGAAAAACGATTAGAAGAAAAGGATTAATTGTGAAACAAAACTTCTTAATGCCGAATTCTTATTTATCATTTATCAGCGGACTCATTGCAGGGATTATTTTTTATGTCTCTATGTATGCAGGATATAAGTATTTACAATGGCCAATTCAAAGGTTGCTAGGCATTGGTCAAGAACTTTCCTTAGACATGTTAATTTATTTATTTCTATATGTACTTTTTTTTTGGGGGTTTATTTCTATCACTTGGAAAAAAGCATTGCTTAGCCATGAAAAAGAAGCATTCCCAGCACTAGAAAGTATATTTCAAAGCACAACCATTATTAGTTCACGAAACCAATTAGATGACCTGAGAACAGGAATCAGCCATGGAAAAACAGCAGGACGAATCCGAGATACAAGTCTTGTTCAAACTCTGCTATTTTTAATTGACCACTGTTTAGTCACCCAGACTTCAGAACGAGTCGTTGAAATATTCACAAAACGAATGAATACATTACAAAACTATGTTGAATCCTCTTACAACATTTTACGTTATATTACTTGGGCAATTCCTTCTGTAGGTTTTATTGGTACAGTCGTAGGAATCGGCTCCGCACTTGCCCATGCAAGCCTTGCCATGGAAAATCTCGATGCAGTCATACATCCTCTAGGAGTTGCTTTTGATACAACTTTAATCGCTCTTATAGAAAGTATATTCCTAATGTTTTTCATGTACAACATGCAACATAAAGAAGAAACCTTCTTAAATGAAATAGACCTCTTTTGTCAAGAAAAATTCATCATCAATCTTCGCCTAGATCGAAAAATCTAAATCGGAGGCAACATGAAACAAGAACGTCAAATCAATATCTTTAGCGTTTCTTTTTTAGACGTGTTTTGTTGTGCCTTAGGAGCAATGATTTTACTTTTCATATTGAACAGTCTGATGTTGAATAACACCATCAAAGAATCTGTAGAAAAATATAGAGACAAAGCAGCAGAAGCAGCAAGAGAAAAAGAAAAGGCCATCCAAGAACGCAACATTGCACATCAAGCCCGTGAAGAAGCACAACAAGAGCGGAATCGTGCTTTAGAAGCACGAAACCAAGCTGAACTTGCAGAACTCGTGGCTAAAGAAAGCGAAAGAATTGCTCTACAAGCTCAAAAAGACTCAGAACACCAAAGACAACTTGCCCAACAAGCAGAAACAGATGCCATTCTTGCTCAAAAAGCTAAAGCATCTGCCTTAGCTGACGTACTATTAGCCCAAGAAGAGATGAAAAAAGCTCAATCTAGTATGTTGCAAAAAAATAGAGAACTCGAAAATATCAATGCCACCTTGCGAGAAATGGTGCAACAAAATAAAAATTTAGACCAAGTGAGTAAAACACTCGCAGAACAAAATCAATCTTTACAAAATACTAATAAAACTTTAGAACAAGAAAAACTTGAAATTTCTCAACAACTTGCTGACATTCAAAAAGAAAAAGAACAATTGCGTCTTATGCAAGAAAAATATATATTGCAACTAAAAAGATTGGATGAACAAAATACACAACTGACTAAAGACAGTAAAAACACACAAACAAAAAATATAGAATTGGAAAAGCGACTAGCTGCAAAAGAAATCGATGTGCAAATTTGGGAACAAAAAATCCAAGAACGAGAAAAAAATTTAGGTGCAAGAGAAAGTGATATACGAGAAAAAGAAGAAAAAATCGCTGCCTTAGAAGCCCTTTTAGCTACAAAAGAAGATAAATCTCTGTTTGGAGTACAACTCCATTACAAAAGAATCGTTTTTTTATTTGATCGTTCTGGAAGTATCAAGCAAAATCAGTGGGAAAGCGTAATTATTGGTACATGCAAAGAAATATTAACTCATTGTGAAGTAGATGAATTTGCTATTATTGCCTTTTCATCAGATTTAAAATACTTTCCTGCAAGACGAGGACTCTGTGCTTCTGGCAGTCCTACAGAAAAACAAAAAGCCATCCAATGGCTCACGACACAAATAAGATTTAGTGGTGTTACCCATTTACACGAAGCTATTCAGGTTGCCTATGAAGATTATGGAAACTTAGATGCTATTTTCATCTTAACAGATGGTATGCCAGAAATGAATAGAGGCATACGTGCAAGCTACTTACCTCCCGATGTTTTGCAAAAAAAAATCATTTCCTATGTGCAAAATAAAGTCCGAGATAATATTAAAACAAAAATTATTACCATTGCCATTGGATATCCTCCTGAAATAGAAAAACAAAAATACTCTGATATCTATAAATTTTTACATAAACTTTCCAATATGACAAATGGTCAATATTTAGGACGTTAATATTCTTTAATAAATACAAAAAATTGAGGAAATTTTATGAAATTATTATATATTTTACTAGTACTGAATTTCTGTTTTTTTCTAGGTTGTAGCACAACAGAAGAAAAAAATGAAAAATTTAATTTTGATCCAATTAAAGAAAACAGAGAAGGTCTAGATTATAAAAGTACAGACATGACAACAGAAGATGCTCTACTCATGCAAATGGACGGACTTCTACAACGCCTTTTACAAGCACAACGAAAACAAGACGATGCACTTGCTATGCATACAGAACGAGAACTAGAAGAATTAAGTCGAGGTCATTTTTCCTTTTTAATTAAATCTTTAAACTCCGATAAAAGTTCCATTGCAGCTATGGCACTAGGCTTTTCTGATGATATACGTGCCATTCCCTATCTAATGGAAGTACTTGAAAATGGAAATTTAATGACACGTTGCAATGCAGCCATGGCATTAGGTCATATTGGCTCTGAAAAAACACCCATGGACGAGCTCACCACAATACTACTTAGAGAAGATGACGATGACGATGTACGGGCAATGGTTGCTTTTGCCATAGCACAAATTGTATATAAAGACAAAGACTTTGGTAGTCTAAGTGCCTTACATAAAGTATTAACAGACAAAGCAACTATGGTTCGAAACAACGCAGTTTTAGCCTTAATGCGGATTGGTAAAAAAGAATCTGGCAAAAATATCTTACAAACTACCATTAAAGACGAACACCCCATCGTTCGATTAAACTCTCTAATTGCTATACAAAGACTATGTGATTGGAGTACAGCGAAAACAGCTGTTGTAAAAACTATGCGTGATCCTGTCCAAGACGTAGCTGACGCAGCATTTCATGTAGCTAAAATGCTTTCTGGTAAAGAACTTGAAAATAAACCAGAATTATGGGAAGAATACATTGGCATGCCCATTGCCACAGTAGAACAAAACTAATAGGAGATATCTTTGAAAAAAAAACGTAACCTATTTGATTGCATCCCCGAAAAAATTAGAGACGAAATACGAAGAGAAGATAATAACATCTCTGTTTTACTCCCTCGATTTACATGGGGACCACTTAAAAAATATTTACTGCCCTTAATGAAAAGTCCCATTATAAAATTTCAACTAGATACCATGGGAACATGTGTTTGGGAAACTATTGACGGAGAAAAAACAGTGTTAGAAATCAGTAAAGAAGTCTGCCAAAAAACACAAAGCATAGAAAATGAAGAATGGCATCAACGAATGGGACTTTTCATGAAAATGCTCAAAGAACGAGAGTTAATTCGCTTTTCATAAAAGGAAAATTCTATGGCAATATTGCAAATATTAAAACGAAATGGTAAAATTGTTGCTTTTGAAAGAATAAAAATTTTTAATGCTATACTAAAAGCTGCTAATGCAAGTGAAATGCAGGACAAAGAAACTTATTCTAAACTTACAGAAGAAGTTTGTGAACATTTAGAAAAAAACTTTCCCGATGCCACTTCCATTCCTTCTATTCAAGACGCCACATCAATTCTTCCTAGTGTAGAGGACATACAAGATATAGTAGAAGAAACACTCATACGAAACAACCTTAGTGCCATTGCAAAATCCTATATTCTTTATAGAAATGAACGAAAAAAACAAAGAGAAAGCGAATCAAAAAGCGATTTCCAACATGACATTATTCCATATAAAAAACTTTGGGAAATCCTCAATTGGAATATAGAACATAATTGTGAAAGCGTAGAGAAACTTAATCATCATATACGTACAGGTTCCATACAACAACTTATACTAGATGCAGAAGAAGCCTATAACCAAGATATAGAACGAGCTGCTCAATCTATTCTAGAACGAAAAGATGAAATTAAACTAGTCATTATAGCTGGTCCATCTAGTTCAGGAAAAACAACCACAACTATAAAATTGGCAGAACATCTACGAAAACAAGATGTGGATCTAATTGCTTTAAACATTGATAACTACTTTTTCAACTTAGACTGCCATCCTCAAGACGAATTTGGCGACTATGACTTTGAAACACCAGAAGCACTAGATTTAAAACTCATCAACCAACATCTAAGACAATTACTAGATTACGAACCTATACAATCTCCAAGATACAACTTTAAAACAGGTAAACGAGAAGAAACAACTGATACATTTCAATTGAAAAAAAATCAAATTATACTTATTGACACACTCCATGGTCTTCATCCTCCTATGACAGAAAGCGTATCTTCCCATAATAAATTTCGACTCTACATAGAAACACTGAGTCAACTTAAAGATTTGAATAGAGAATATACACGGTGGACAGATATTCGCCTTTTACGTCGAATGATGCGCGACCATAGACAACGCTCTTATAATCCCAAAATGACTATAGAACATTGGCATTACGTACGAAAAAGCGAATTCAAACATATCTTCCCTTACTTGCCTACTGTAGACTATATAGTCAACGGAGCTCTATGCTATGAACTTCCTGTTTTTAAAAAATATATGTTTCAATATTTTCCAAACTTTATTAAAGAATACGAAAATAACGCTGCAAGACAAGATGCATACATCAGAGCAAAGCGAATCTATGAACTGCTAAAGACTATGGAAGACTTTGATAAAGATGAAGAATGGATTCCTAAAGATTCTCATCTGCGAGAGTTTATCGGGGGTAGTTGTTATACATATCATATATAACAAACCAATCATCTACGATAAAGGGTTACCAACTGCTTTAAATAATCTATAAAATTCTATAAAATAATATAAATATTTTATAGAATTATGTGGAAATATCAAAGCTGATTTAACACTAAAAGATAGAGTGTATATTTGTAATGAA
>JAGOMP010000062.1 GCA_017993505.1 Planctomycetota bacterium | reverse complement strand
GTGGGGTGGAAATGTTGCTCTGGGGAAAATATGTTGGTTTGGGGAGAGAAATGTTGGTCTGGGGAGGGAATGTTGTTCTGGGGAGGAAATGTTGCTCTGGGGAGAAAAATTTTGCTCTGGGGAGAAAATGTTGCTCTAGGGAGGAAATGTTGCTCTGGGGAGGAAATGTTGCTCTGGGGAGGAAATGTTGCTCTGGGGAGGAAATGTTGCTCTGGGGAGGGAAGTTGCTCTGGGGAGGCAAATGTTGCTCTGGGGAGAAAAAGTTACTCCGAGGAAGCAATGTTGCTCTGGGGAGGCAATGTTGCTCTGGGGAGGCAATGTTGCTCTGGGGAGGCAAAGTTGCTCTGGGGAGGCAAAGTTGCTCGGGGGAGGAAAGTTGCTCGGGGAAGAATATGCTATGGGCAGAATATGCTCTGGGAGGAAAGTTGCTCGGGGGAAAGAAACTAAGAAGTATCTAATACCAACTATCAGACACTCCTTAGTTTCTTTTTTTATAATATCATATTTTTATAGTGCTAATATGTTTCTATGACGAAAGGTGGTGATATATTGACATATACCGTATGTCACGATTCCTACAGTTATAGGTACAATGACTTGAAGGAGACGTGTGTAGATTGTGTCATTGGTGGGAAGAAAGTACTGTGTAGCTAGGACAGCACAAAGCATAATGAATGTATTGCCAATAGTGATGCAAGATGTTTTTAGGAGTTTGCGTCTATAGAGAGGTATTTTTTTATGAAGTAGAAAGAATAGAGTTGCGGCGTTTCCTAAGGATGTGATAGAGGTGGCAATGGCAAGACCAAGTTCTTGGTAATAGGGTACAAGAAGGAGATTGAGAGTTAAATTGCAAAAAAGAGCACCTAAAGCAATTTTTGTAGGTGTTTTTGTGTCTTCTAGTGAGTAAAATGCTTTAGATAGTATTTGTATAAATACAAATAAAGGAATACCTAAGCTGTATGCAATAAGTACATTTGTTGTTCGTAGGGCGGCTTCTTCTGTAAATCTATTGTATAGGTATAGCAATCGTATAATAGGTTGTGCAAGGCAGATAAGTCCAACAGCAGCTGGTATAGTTAGCATAAGGCTAATTTGTAATGTATTTGTAACTGCTTCGCCAAATTTATGTTTTTCTTTTCGTACAACGTGTCTTGCAAATATAGGAAATGCAACAGTAGCTAGAGAGATGCCAATCAATGCAAGGGGAAATTGCATCAAGCGATTTCCCATATACATAATGCTCACTGCACCGTGTCCAGGGATTAAGCACCAAGCAACCACTAAATCTAGCAACATATTGAGTTGCACTATAGTAGCACTTACAAGAATGGGAAGAAAATTAATGAGTATTCTTTTTAAATGATGATGATATGGATTCCATAGAGCTTGGATATGTATATTTTTTTTTCGCAGAATTGGGATTTGTAATAGATATTGAATAATACCAGATAAAGAAATTGCTCCTGCCATGGCATATGCCCATATTGTTTTGTCTTTTCCTAAAAAAGGAATAGCAAGGATAGCTGAAAGCCAACAGATGTTGAGAATAATGGGTGCTAAGGTAGGCATAAAGAAATGTTGAAGCGAGTTTAAAATAGAGGAAAGAAAGGCAGTCATGCAAATAAAGAAGAGGTACGGCATCATGACTTGCAAAAGTTTTAATGCTAATTGTGCTTTTTCAGATGTAGGAAAAATTATGGGCCAAAAATATGAGATAATAAAACCGAGTACAACTATAGTTCCCAGAATAGTTCCTAAAATAGTAAGGACTGTATTTGCTAATTCTTCTGCTTTTTTTTCACCTTCGTTTTCTAGTACATCTGTGAAAACAGGTAAAAATGCAGCAGAGATCGCACCTTCACCAAAAAATTTTCGAAATAAATTAGGTATCATGAATGCTAAAAGGAAGGAATCTAAAATTAAACTTGCACCAAAACTAGAAGCCATAAGAATGTCGCGAATCATTCCTAAAATGCGAGATGTTAATGTACCTAAGCTAACTATACTAAAGGATTTAATATGTTTTGCCATGCTTTGTCGATTCTATGATTCAAATGTATATTTTTTTATAAAGATCAAATAATATGACGTAGAAAGACAATATTTTTATGTAACGATTGGGAGATTGCATTCTACGTCATCCACAATTGTTATATCCCAGTAAATATTCCAAAAATATGACGAAGGCATGCTAAACAAAGTGTGATGGATAGAATGCCAAGTCCATAAATTGTTATATCCCAGTAAATATTCCAAAAATATGACGAAGGCATGCTAAACAAAGTGTGATGGATAGAATGCCAAGTCCATATAATAGGAATAAGTCTATATAAGTTTGGTATTTTTCTATAAAAAGAAATAAAGGTTGTAAGTTGATGTATAATAATTCTCTAACACTACTGATAGAAGGATGGAATGATTCCCAAAAATAAGGTGCATCTGCATTGTATAGGATCGGGATTTGCGTTGTGTCTTTTGTATGTTGCCAAGCTAAATCATATAGTTGATTGTTGATATCATCTTTATAAGAAATAATGGCAATTTTTTTGAAAAAGTTGTAAGAAATTTTTGCTGTTTCTATTTTGCCTTTAGTAAATGTATCTTCTTTTTTTTGATAAATATCAAGATAGAATAAGCCAATTAATCCAATGATTAAAAGACAAAGAATAGCATGTGCTAATTTTGGTAGAGAGTATGCTTTACGATAGAGTCGTTTTATGCCTTTAACATCTTCTGTTTTGCATTTACTGACTTTTCGTATATGGTTGACTAACAATGGGAAGTGAATGAGTTCGCCTTCTAGGATGATTTTATCTTTATTAGTAGCTTGAATCCATGCAATTTTTCTTTGGTTTTTATTGCTAAAAGGTGAAGTAGATGGCATGTCTACAACAGAAATACTTTGAATTTGATTCCAATATATTGTTGTTTTTCTATATTGTATGCTATCTTCTTTTAATTCCCAACGTTTAAAGCTTCGCAACCAATTGGGTAAGATATCTAAAAGAATATAAGCTAAATAGGGCATCATAAAAATTGGCAATAAAATAGAAAGAAATAAAGTAATACTTGGAATGGGAATGACAAACCAACTTTGGCCATATCGTAAGAAAAAAATTGTGAAAAGTAAAGCAATAAATAAAATAATGTGGAGCAATAATTGCATTGTTTTTTGCAAAATTAAGGCGGCTGGCATATAGAGCGAAGGCCCTAAGAGAGCAGGCATTTTTTGTAATAAGAGACCAGCAAATAAATTTTTATGCAACAATGCAAATATAATGAGTAACCCAGAAAGACACCAAAAAACGTATTTTGCATTATGGATTAAGTTTTCAATCCATATAAAATGTTCTATAGAAAATCCTTTGTTTTCCCAATAATTCACGAGAGGAATAAAGGGATCTACTAAATCTCCATAAGGCATAACATAGATTGGATTGTCTGGGATATATTTTACAGCAACGTTTTTATACTCAATGCTTTTATCAGGATCTTGAGGACAAGCTAAAGCATACCAAGTTTTTCCTTGGTAATCTTGGTATGGAATCACAGAGATAAAGCGAGATAAAAAATTCGCAGATTTATGAGGTAATGTAACTGCTTGAAAAGATGGTCCATATAACTCTTCTTTTTGTTCCACAATAGAGTTTACAATAAAAGGCAACCAAATTAAAATAATGAGTGCCATGATAAAACGATACGATTTTGTCCAAGCTATAGATCTTTGTGTTAATAAATTGGCTGCACCTGATTCTACAGAATCTGCGATTTGTGTTTTTTTGACTTTTTCTTTTATTTTATTCCATATATAAGGGAAATCGCTCATCTCTTGACGAAGTTCAAGTAGTTGTTTTCCTTTGTTATCATAAATAGCGATTCGTTCTTTTTTATGAACGTCTGTATAAGGAACAATCAATTGTATGTCTTCCCAAGGCAGAAGATTCCCTCGTAAAATCAGACCTTGATCATCCATAGATTCATAACGAAATAATCGAATGATTTTAGGAAGTAGAGAAAATAGGATATAACCTACATATACAAGGCACAAAATGGGAAATATTTCTCGCAAAAATAAACCAAGAATAGAAATACGTCCAATGGGAGTGGCAAAGATGCACCATGCACATGTTCCTAAAATTGCCCAATGCATGATAAAAAAAAACGGCAATAAAAAATACCAATTCAAAGGATACGAAAACGAAATTTTATCAGATTCAAAAAAATGAATTCGATGAGCTTCTTCTTGTGGTGTTCGAATTTCTGCTTCTTCATTTGTCATTTTTTTGCCTTGGTATCGTTTTTGGATATCCATCCATTCTCGTTCCAGCTTGATTTTTAATATATTGAAATTTTCTATGCAAGGCAAAATCCACACATCACCATTGGCAAAACTTAAATGCCAAATTTTAAAAATTAACCAACGAGAAATCATATGAGATGTGCGGAGATGACGTAAAGGATAAGCAGAATGTTTTCCTAAAAATAGAGATTCTTCAATAATCGCTATTCTTTTGGGTTGCCAAGGTAACCACAATAAACAACCTAAAGGTACAATGCTAATCGCAAAAATAATAGTAGGTGATTGGAAAATATAATATAGGATGCAAAATAGAACAAGACCAATAAATCCCGCGATCCAAGCGTCTTCTGGAATATTTTGCGTTCGATTTTTTTTAGAACGAATAAAAGAACGGACAATAAAAAAACCAAGAACTGCTATTGCGATAATGATTAAATAAGACAAGCTTAAAATAAGAAAAAATAAAAAAGAAAATAAAAATGCTAAAACATATCGTATGACTCGCACTAGACGAGGAGAATATTGATACCACAAAGGTGTGGGCGTTGTATGTGCACTTAAAGAATTTAATTTATTTAAAAATACATCATAATTTTCAACATGAGAATAGATGCAAAATTGTTGCGTCTTATGATAAATCGTAACACCTTCCCATTTCCAAGGAGTAAATGGAATTTTAAACGAATCCCATGTTGTATATCGGAGAATATCATTCCATGATAATTTTTCTTCTCCATACCACAAATTACCTTGCTTTAACACAAGCAATTTTCTTGATCTATACCACATTTCTGCCATTAAACTGGCAGCTGTTGCTAACAAAGGAATAAAAAGGAGTTGACCAAATACAAATAATAAAATCAAGGAAAGAGTTGCACAGAGAACACTTCCTTGCAGTAAATAGCGGCGAGTGGAATCTTTATATCCTACTAATATAGTATATTCTTCTTGATTTTTTATAGAAACATTTTCTTGTGACTCATTTTTATTATCAGTCATAATTTTTTTTTCATTTTTAATATATTTTTTTTTATCTTTTATAGAAACGTTTTCCTGTGATTCATTTTCACTATCAGTCATAATTTTTTTTTCATTTTTCACTACGATCACTCCTAGAAGTGGATTGTCAAAAAAATTCATACAAAATCATTGTATTCTTTTTTATAAAACAGAAAAAGAATAAAATAAAATTTTTTCTGTTTCATGTAAATCTTTTTTTCCTGTTTCATTCAAATCTTTTATTTTTTTATGTGTAGGTGTAGGTTGTTTTTTTTCTTGTTTTTGTTACAATTAAACATTGTACAAAATATTATTTTATTAGTAGGAGAAAAAAATTTCAATGGACATGGACATTAAACAAATCAAAGAAAAAATACAACAAGAAACGCCTCTCATACAACAATTGCAAAATGAAATATCAAAAGTTATTGTAGGACAAAAACAATTGATCGATCGCCTATTGATTGCGTTGTTTTGTAATCAACACGTTTTATTGGAAGGTGTTCCTGGATTAGCAAAAACATTGGCTGTGACTACATTGGCAAAAACAATCCAAGCTACTTTTCGCCGAATTCAATTTACACCAGATCTATTGCCCGCTGATCTAACTGGTACTTTAATCTACAATCCCAAAACAAGCGAATTCACACCTCGAAAAGGACCTATTTTTGCCAATATTATTTTAGCAGATGAAATCAACAGAGCACCTGCTAAAGTTCAGAGTGCTTTATTAGAAGCTATGCAAGAACGACAAATTACGATTGGCGATCAAACATATCCTTTAGACAATCCATTTTTAGTGCTTGCTACACAAAACCCTTTGGAACAACAAGGAACATACCAACTCCCAGAAGCCCAAGTAGACCGTTTTATGTTGAAAGTACTTATCACATATCCTACGAAAGAACAAGAAAAACTTATTTTACAGCAACAATCTGATAGCACATTTCAACCAAACATTCAACCTGTTGTAGAACTGCAAGATATTTTACGTCTTCGTGATTTAGCCAATGAGATTTACATAGATGAAAAAATTCAAGAATACATTGTAGATTTAGTTCATGCTTCTCGAAATCCAGAACAATATGAAAACTTGGAACATTTACAACCTCTCATTCAATGTGGTGCTTCGCCTCGTGCAAGCATTTTCTTAGCAGTAGCTGCAAAAGCTCATGCATTTTTACAAGGACGTGCATATGTCACACCACAAGACATTAAAAGCATTGCACCAGAAGTTTTACGACATCGAGTCATTCCCACATATGAAGCTGAGGCACAGGAAATCACATCTGACCAAATTGTCCAACAAATCTTAAATCAGGTACAAGTCCCATGATTTTATCTCAAGACTTAGCAAAAAAAATCCGCTATATTCAAATTTACACCAATAAAGCTGTGAACGACATATTAGCTGGTGAATACCAGAGCGTATTTAAAGGCAGTGGTATGGAATTTGATGAAGTTCGAGAATATATACCAGGAGACGAAATTCGAACGATTGATTGGAATGTCACAGCTCGAATGAATAAGCCGTATGTTAAACGATACAGAGAAGAACGTGAATTAACATTAATGCTCGTTGTTGACATTTCTGCATCTGGTATTTTTTCCACAACACAACAGAGTAAGAACGAATATATTGCACAATTAAGTGCTCTCCTTGCATTCACAGCTACAAAAAATAACGATAAAGTTGGGCTCATATTATTTAGTGACAAAGTTCATAAATACATTCCACCACAAAAAGGCACTACCCACGTTTTGAAAATCATTCGTGAAGTGTTAACGCATAGACCACCAGTCCCCCAAAAAACTACAAAAACATGGTGGAAAAAAATACTCTTTACTTTGTTGCCTTGGATACAACGTGATACTATTCAACCCTTACAAACAGATATTGCATGTGCCTTAGATTATCTTGCACACATTCAAAAACGACGAGCAGTTGTTTTTTTAATTTCTGACTTTCAATCAATGGAATATGAAACAGCCATACGAACTACTGCTAAACGCCACGATCTCATTGCTATTCCTATCACAGATCCCAGAGAAAAAGAACTTCCTAATGTAGGAATTTTAACATTGCAAGATGCAGAAACAGGTCAACAAATTACTATAGACACGTCCAGTTCTCAAGTACGAACACAATATAAACTTCAACAACAACAAAAACAACAAGAATTGCAACATCAATGGAATACGTACCAAATTGACCATATTGACTTACAAACAGACCAAGAACCAACGAATTCCATTATTCATTTTTTCCAAAATCGACGCATGCGAAATGCAATGATTTAATTTTCTTGAAACCATAAAGGATAGATAATTTGCCCATTAAAAGAAAAAATTTGAATTTCCCCGATTTCTTCAGGAAATACATCATCATCGCTTTTTTGTGCACGATATACAGCATGTTGAGAATAAATTAAGCAAGGTTCTTGAATATTATCTGAAGTAGAATTGTCATCCCATTTTTGCAACTTATCATGCAATTCTGGTTGTGGCTGTAGAGTGACTAAAAGTCCAATTTGACCAACTCCTTGGTGATCTTGTACTTTTAGCCACTCATTTTTATTAGGAATGTGTAAAAGTTGATCTTGCGGAATGGGCTTTTCTTGTGTAAACAAGGTTGTTAATTGTTGATTGGGAGCTAAATGAATGGCATATACATATGCTGGTTGATTTACTGTTAATTGAAATTGATACTGATCATTTTTGTACAACTTTTCTCCATCTCGCAAACGTTGCACGCCATCTGGAGTTTTTTTGTACGCTTGAATTTTCATTGTCAGTGGCTCAGACCCCATACTATAAACGATTGGTTGTGGTGACTTAAAATAACTTACAATTTCTCCCTTTTGACCTTCTGCTAAATCTTTATATCCTTTAGCTAAAAGTTCATGGCGTGCCATTTCACGCACAACATGGGGAGGAATTTTTTCCTTGCTTACATGCATGCGACTGATTTTTTTAACAAGAGCAGTATGTAAATGAACGAGTTTAGCAGTCAATTCATAATTTGTAGTATGTTCTTGAATAGTAGCTAAAATCAAATAATCTACAGACGCAAATTGCCCAATTTTTTTATAATTCGATTGGTCAAAAAAATCATTTGTTTGAAATTTTTGTTGTTGAATCAATTCTTGGATGCGCTTTCGTTCCACTAATTCCATATTTCCTGCAACTTCTAGCTCCAATTCATGCAAAAAATAATCATGCAATGGTTTTTGAGACTCCATTTCATATGAAATTTTTCCAATACAAACTTTCCCTTGTGGAATCGTTAATTCTAGAGCAAGTCGACGTGCTGCATCCGTCATATCCATTTGCTCTGCTAAAGGAATATTAGTCGACGTTTGTTGATGACCACAATTGCATAATAAAATCATGCAAAATAATAAACATATTTTCTTCATTTCTCGTCTCCTAAAAGGGAAAAAGTAATAAAAAATCAAGAGTGATATCCACTCTACAATATATAAACATCACCCTTGATTTTTTTAAATTTCTATTTTTTTCGTTCAGGAAACACAAGGTATTTTCGTAAAATATAATTTCCAAAAAATCCTAAAATAGCTGCCCAAGCCTTGCTCCAGACTGGTGAAACATACAATGCACACAATAACCATGTACAACCAAAATCAAAGACACCCATAATCAAAAGCGTAAAAATATAGAATAAAATTTCTCCCCAAAAACTCCACCTTGCTTTATGGCGAAATAAAATAGCAATGCACAGCAAGTAATTTACTGTAGCAGAAAGAATAAATGAAAGGATAATAGCCATAGTTATAGGCATTTGCATATTCAAAAATATAACAAATGCACATATATTAGCAACAGCACTAAAACCACCTATAAAAAAATATAAAATCAATTGCATAGGAATAGGTGCAAAACTTGCACTATAATGAAAAATACAGTACAAAGCACGAACGCCGTCTTTCCAATTGATTTTTTTCCCTTCTTCTACAGTTCTAGGTTGATATTCAATTGCACATTCATACACACGATAATTTCCACGAGCTACATATGCAGTAACTTCTGGTTCAAATCCAAATCGATTCTCTTGTAATTTAGGTGCAATTTCTTGAATCACATCACGACGAAATAGTTTATAACAAGTTTCCATATCAGTTATATCTAAGTTCGTAAACATATTAGAAAACATAGTCAATGTTTTATTCATCCAAGTATGCCAGTAATATAAAACGCGTCGTGTGTAAGGACGCAAATATCGACTGCCATATACAACATCAGCTTTTCCCTCTAGTAAAGGCTTTAACATAACTAGGTAATCTTCAGGATTATATTCCATATCTGCATCTTGAATTCCTACATAGTCACCTGTAGCATTGATAAAACCTGTACGCAATGCTCTTCCTTTTCCTAAATTTTGTTCATGCTGAAACAACTTAATTTGAGGATATTCTTGTTGTAATTTTTGAGCTTCTTGAAAACTATTATCTTTAGAACAATCATCCACAATGATAATTTCAAGTTGTAAATCATCAGATTGAAGCTTTAAAACTCGTTCTACTATATTTCGTAGAGTATTTTCTTCATTATAACATGGTATCACTAAACTTAATGTTGTCATATGTATTTTTCCTATTTTTTTTAGTCTTTATATCTTTGATCCCAATATAAATCTTTTCCTAAATCTCCTTCATCAGAACTATCACCTAAATTTTCTGTAGAGATATTATCCTTTTTGTACGGATCATTCCAATAAGGATGTTCCATGTGATAAATAATATGGCGTGCAATTTTGCTTAAACCTTGCGTAATGGCACTATCTGTGCTTTCGCCTTGAGCTACCATCACTTCCACTGTATCTGAAATCGTTGTAATTGGTAAAATAGGCTTATTCGTAACTTTATCTAACCACTCTACTTGTACTTTAACATGCACATCAAGACGAACTGCTCGCTTATTTTCATCTTTTTCTACAGTTCGCTGTCTGATTGCAAGAATAGTGCCTTTTAGTACTGTGGAAGCAACATTGGCATTTGTGATTTGCAAAGACGTTTGTGTCAATATTTCTTTATGTAAAGAATTTGTCAATAAAAATTCATAACCTCTATACAATGTTTCATTTTTAAAAATAGGGATAGAAATAGTCTGTTGAGGAATAATATCTCCCATTTGATAGCCCATACAACTAGAAAAGAACAAAAAAATACAAAAACTCAAAATCAATTTCATTTGGAAGCCTCTTTGTCTATAGGAATTTCTAAATGATGTTGAGAAATTAAAAGTTTAGCTTGTTCTGCACTCTTTGTATTAGGATATTTTAATTGAACCCATTGTAAATACAATCGTGCTGCATTTATATTATCTCGGTTTAGATAATATTCTGCTATATTGAGTTGTTTTTTTGCCATTAATTCAAAAATAATTTGAATTTGCTCTTTAGCTTGCATAGCTTGTGGATTGTCTGGATATTTTTCAATATATTCTTCATACTTTTTTTTAGCTTGCACAAGTGGCTCAATATCAAACTCTAAACTTTTAAATTCTTTCCAATGACTATGAGCAATTTGAAATTGTGCAAAACTGCACCATTCACTTTTTTCATACTCTTGGAGGAGCTTTTCATATTCTAATCGAGCTTGCCTATATTCTTCAATTTTAAAATAATAATTTGCAATCATCAATTGTGCATCATCCACAAAGTCAAGAAAAGGCGCATCTTGTAAAACTTGTTTTAAAACTTCTACGCCATCTGCTGCAGAAGAAGCAACTGTAAAACCCATAATATTAATAGAGTCATCTTTCCCCGTGACTAATGTTGCACCCCATTCATATTGCTTTTGCAAAATTTCAGGCAACTTCTCAGTGCGAGGGTATGTTGTTTTATATTCTTCTAAATATAAGTGTGCTTGATAATATTCTTCAGCCAATGCAAGACATTCTGCAGCTTGAAAAAGTGAATTTTGTCCTTCTGGTGTAAAAGGATACGATTTATGGATTTGATAATAAATTTCTGCTGCATCTTCATAATTTCCTTCTTGTTTCCATTGAGAAGCACGAGCAAGTTGTTGTTGTGCACTTTCTTGAGGTGCATATCGACTATTCATCCAACCAGTATCTGGCGACCAAATCCAATCAGCTTGTATACAGCTAATAATACAAAATAAAAATAAATAAAAATATTTCATATATGAAGCAAGATATCTCTTGCTTTTCTCCTTTCTATAAATATATTTGATTAAATTTTGTCAAAATATCGCTATAATATCAAGATTATTTTTTTTTTTCTATTTATATGATACAATACATGGAATAAATAGAAAAAAAATAAAAGGAGACATTGCATGAAAAATATTTCGTTTTTTAATAATGTATCTGTTGCTACTTTCCATGAAAGTCAATTAGTTTTCTTTGAATTTCAAAGCGGTAAAGAACCCAATCAAATGATTGCCTTGCCCTTTCACCATGCTGAGCGGATTGCTAAAGAAATCCTTGTTAGCATACGAAGAGGAGAAAAAAAAGCAAAACAACGCATCATCCAAAGAGAAGAAAAAAAAACTATACAAGCAAAAACGGAACATTCAAAACGCATTGTCTTAGACCCCAACATGAATTTTGCAGAACTAGAAAAACTATATACAACTAGCGATGCCAACGTCCGTTTGCAAGTTATACGAGTACTTAGCAAACGAAATACAACGCCTTCCTTAAATTTATTATATAAAGGTTGCAACGACCAAGACGCACGAGTTCGACGTTTATCTACAGATGCTTTAGGAAATTTCCCCTGTAAAAAAACAATCGACACATTAAAATACCAACTAAAAGACATAGACGATGTAGTTCGATTAAAAGCTGTGGAATCTCTCGGTAAAGTTGGTGACAAAAACATTGTTTCCTTTCTAAAAGATTTGCTTTTTGATCCTAACACATCTGTTCAAAGAAATGCTGTGGAACTATTTTGTAATTTAGCAGATGAAAGCATGGCAATCACATGCACGGAACTTCTTAAATCAAAAGACTACACAATTCGACTTGCTGGTCTGCGAGCTTTACAAAAAATTGGCGGTCCTGTACTGTCTGCAAGCCTATCCATTGCTTGTCGTGACGTAGACGAACGAATACGTGAAAAAGCCTTACAAATCATCGGTGATGAAGGCAATGAATCTATGACACCTATTTTGCTTAATATTATTAATAGTGCCGACACCATATTAGTACGACGTGCAGCAGCAGAAGCATTTAGCAAAGTTGGTGATGCTAGTGGAATGAAACAAGTTCTTCGCGTTCTTAAAAACGAAAAAGAAGACACTAACATCCGAGCTTCCATTGCAAAAGCCATAGGAAGAATCGGTGGATTAAAAGAAATTCCTCTTCTCCTTTCTCTCCTCAAAAGCTCTGATAGCCTACTTCGCATGAATGCCATCATTGGACTCGGCACAATCCAAGATTCTGCTCCTTTAGCTACATTAAAATACTTACTAGAACACGATTCCGATGCTCTTGTACGAGGTGCTGCAGCCTGGGCAATCGGTGAAATTGGAGAAAAACAAAGCTTGCCCTATCTATACAAAGCATTAAAAGATAAAAACTCCAACGTTTGCATTGCTGCAGCAGAAGCCATCGCTAGCATGAACTACTTAGATGCTATCGATGCTTTAGAACAAGCCCTTGATGATTCCGATGAATTTGTCCGTGCAAAAATCATGAAATGCCTCAATACACTCCGAGTATAATTTCCTTTTCAGTCTTATTTGTCATTATTTTAGACATACTTATGACATAAATGTGATTTTTTAACTTCGTTCGTGCAAAAATCATGAAATGCCTCCATATACTCCGAGTATAATTTCCTTTTCAATCTTATTTTATTTTCATTATCCTAGATATAAACAATACGTATAACTTTGTAATATCCTACATGTATTCACCACTAGCATATAGCACAAATTCAGAAATATCTGACAGAATAAGAAAAAAAACAAAAGGGAAAAGCAAAGGAGTATTATAAAAATCAGATGACAGAATAAAAAAAAAAGTAAAATCAGATGACAGAATAAAAAAAAAAGTATAAAAATCAGATGACAGAGAAATAAACAAAAGTATAATTTAATTTAAATTTTAGATAAATACATCATGAAGTTGTAGAGGTTAAGTGATGGATACAAACTGGACAGAGATTTTAGATCAATATATTCATAAAATTGTAAGTCCTGATGGACGACAAACCTATGAAAGCAAAGAAAAATTAATAGATACTATACTTACATTAGCTCAACTGAAAGATACTGATAAAGTAATAGATATTGGCTGTGGATGGGGAAACTTTACAAAAATATGTGGTGAATTAGCTGACAATGTAATAGGAATTGAACCTAATTTAGATAACCTAAAGGAAGCAAAAAAATGCACATATTCTGGGAATGTGGAATATATTCAGGGTAGTTTTGAAAAATTAAATTACAATCAAAAAGCAAATAAAATTGTCAGTATGTTAGCTTTTCATCAAGTTCCTTGGAAAGATAAAGAAAAAGCATTAAAAAATATTTATGATATTCTTGAAAAGGATGGTCAATTTTTTTTGTGCGATACTATGATTATGTTTAATCCGAAAAAAAATCCAAAACTATTTGATAAAGTTTATAGGTATCTTCTTAAAGAAACTACACCCAATGAAATATACATACAATATATCGAGCCTTATCTTCAAGATGACGTTATATATTCCATAGAAGATATGAAAGAAAATACTCCCGAGGAAACCATGTTTTATTTATTGGAAGAATTAGATTTTTGGGCAAAAAAAGCTAATTTAAAGTTGATAAAAACAATCGAAATTTGTCCTTTTTTTGGTGTAGTTGTATTTCAAAAATAACAATGAATTTGTCCATGCAAAATCATAAAATGCATCTGTACAAATTATAAAATGCATTTAAACTGTATAAATTATAAAATGCATCTTAAGTGTCTGTGTAACATGATGAAATATATTTATTTATAATCAGGAGTAATAAATATGGCAAACGAAGATAAAAAAGATTTTAATGCTATGTTGCATGACAATAAAGATATGCCAAAATTTCAAACTATTACAGACCAAAAAACTATTGAGAAATATGGGGGAAGTAAAATGTATTTTGCTCCGCCTATCAACTATGACAAAGTAATGAAAACAATCCCTTATGGTAAAGTAATTACCGTGGGGAAAATACGAGAATATTTTGCTAAATTGAGTGATGCAGATTTTACAGAACCTACAACAGCTGGGATTTTTGTTTCTATTGTAGCGTGGGCAAGTTATCAACGTTCGGAAGAGAAAACTCCTTTTTGGAGAACATTAAAAATGAATGGGGAGCTAAATGCCAAATATCCTGGTGGTGTGGAAGCACAAAAAGAAAAATTAGAAACAGAGGGACACACCATTATTCAAAAAGGTCGTAAAAATATAAAATACTATGTAAAAGACTATGAAAATGCCCTTTTTGATTTAAAGTAAGAAAATTTCAATTTGCTAGTTTGTTTGATATGGATATCAGCAAGACAAGGCAACAAAAATATCGATAAAATTCTATTAATAAGCAATTGCAATTACAATTAAAAAAGCAATTAAAAAAGCAATTGCATTAAAAAAGCAATTAAAAAAGCAATTGCATTCAATAAGCGATTACGATTACATTCAATTAATAAGCGATTACAATTAAAAAAGCGATTAAGATGAACTCTTAATCGCTTTTTTAATGCAAAAAAATCTAGGATACGAAGTTTCAATTAAAAAATTGTATGTATATTGCCATAAACAACAATGCTATTTTCTATACTATCCATATATTTGTTGATTCTCCTAATCATTGTTTTTTATTTGCATAAAACTTCAATGCAAGCAGGATTTTTATGAATAGGTGCAAGAATAAATTCATGGTTTTGAATATTGTACCGCCACATTTTTCCTAAAAATGGTTCTTGTTCTTTTTGCCATTGTTTTGTTTCTTGCCACATTTTATATCCTAGTAAAATTTTCACAGCTTCAGAAGATATAATCCCTCCTAAAATAGAATTTAAAACACTGATAGAAGGAAATTTTTCTACAGTTTTTTCAAAAAAATCTGAACAAGATTCTCGAATGATTTTTTTTAATAGAGCATCTTTATATGATTGACTCCAAGTGCATAAGAGACATGCAGTTTCTTTTGGTAAAAGTGTTTGTATTTCTACAAAATTTCTTCCCATAGCACCATTAATCACAAAAGGAGGATTGTCTAGAGATAGCAATAATATATTAGCATAATACCTTGCTTCATTATTATCTACTGCTAATATGACAAGAGGAACATCCCAAATTTCTTCTGGTGCATTTTCTAAAGACATAGGATAGGGAATAATATTTACATGTTTCCATATTTTTTGAACTTCTCGTTGTATTGCATGTACTTTATATGTTTTTTCATGATCTTCTGGTCTAAAAAAAACGCAACGATTTAAATTGCTCATAGAAACTAGATCAAAATCTACTAAGTATATAGTTCCAATTCCTAACATAACTAAATTTTTTACAACTTCTGATCCCACAGCTCCTGCTCCAATGACAAGAACTTTTTCATTTTTTATTTGTTCATATGCAGTGCCAAAATATCGTTGTGTTCTATCATTTATCTCGAGATTGTTCTTTTCCATGTGTTTCTAACCATTTTACAAAGAGTAAACAAGTAGTACGAACAACTTCCAATACAGGACGAACAACTTCTATTTTTTGTCCCATAGGATCTGGGATGTCTTCACCTCGTTTTGTATCTCCTAATATTCCTAAATGAATTGTATCATCATTTTCTAAAAAATCGCTCAATAGGAGAATTTTTTCTTTAGAAATTCCATAATTACGTTGTAGTTCTTTAGAATGTTGATGCGTCATTACTAGAAAAAAATCTGTTTTTTCTGCAAAAATCGGTGTCAAACCTTGGGAACGATGAGGAGTTAAATCTAATCCATATTCTTTTCCAATAATAATGCATGGTTCATATGCTGTGCGTCCAAAAATTCCCAATGTACCAGCTGAATAAACATTATGTTTATTTTTTAATTCTTTACGCAATACATATTCTCCAAAAGGAGAACGACTAATATTACCAGAACAAATAACACAAATGTTCAATGGCTTATCCATTTTCTTTCCTTTCAAAACGATGATACAATGTACTTAAAAAAATAAAATCATACTTTTATATTATCATAAATTCCCTTGAGCAAACTTGCTCTGGGGTCAAAATTATATCATATTCATTGTATATCTTTCAAATAAAAATAAAAAGGCAATTCACTTTCTTATGTTTAATTGCTCTGGGGAGGCAATGTTGCTCTGGGGAGGAAATGTTGCTCTGGGGAGGCAATGTTGCTCGGGGGATGAAATTTGATCTGGGGAGGCAAATTTGCTCGGGGGTGGCAATTTGCTCTGGGGAGTGTCAGTTGCTCTGGGGAGGCAATGTTGCTCTGGGGAGGAAATGTTGCTCTGGGGAGTGAATGTTGCTCTGGGGAGTGAATGTTGCTCGGGGGAAGTAACGAAAACGCGTAGAATTATGTAGAATTACGTAGAATTACGTAGAAATGCGTTAATAAAAGTTAAAATGCGTAGAATTACTTAGAAATGTGTTAATAGAAATTAAAATGCGTAGAATTATGTAGAAATGCGTGAATAAAATAAAAATGCGTAGAATTACGTAGAAATGCGTTAATGCGTGAAAATTAACTTGCTCTGGGGAGAATTTGCTCTGGGGAGGAATGTTGCTCTGGGGAATGTCAGTTGCTCTGGGGGAGGCAATGTTGCTCTGGAGAGGAAATGTTGCTCTGGGGAGTGAATGTTGCTCTGGGGTGGCAATGTTGCTCGGGGGAAGTAACGAAAACGCGTAGAATTATGTAGAATTACGTAGAAATGCGTTAATAAAAGTTAAAATGCGTAGAATTACTTAGAAATGTGTTAATAGAAATTAAATGCGTAGAATTATGTAGAAATGCGTTAATGCGTGAAAATTAACTTGCTCTGGGGAGAATTTGCTCTGGGGAGAATTTGCTCTAGGGAGAATTTGCTCTGGGGAGGCGATGTTGCTCTGGGGAGTGAATTTGCTCTGGGGTGGAAATTTTCTCTGGAGAGTTAAATGTTGCTCGGGAGAGGCAATGTTGCTCTGGAGAGGCAATGTTGCTCTGGGGAGGTGGAGTTGCTCTGGGGAGGTGGATTTACTCTGGGGAGGTGGAGTTGCTCTGGGGAGGTGGAGTTGCTCTGGGGAGGTGAGTTGCTCTGGGGAGTTAAATTGCTCGGGGGAGGCAATGTTGCTCGGGGGAGTGCTAGAGTAAAGGTTAAAAGTCTAGCACTTTTTTTACGCGAAGTTTTTGAGATGTTGTTGTTTTAGTTACTTTTGATGTTTTATTTTTGGTTTTACTATTTTTTAGTTATATTTGATTTTATAGTTTCTTTTTTATTAGTTGTTTTTGTTTCTTTCGTTGATTTTGTTGTTACTTTAGGTTTTGTTGATTTTTCATTAGTTATTTTTACTTTTTATTAGTTGTTTTTATTTCTTTCGTTGATTTTGTTGTTACTTTAGGTTTTGCTACTTTTTTATTAGTTATTTTTACTTTTTATTAGTTGTTTTTATTTCTTTCGTTGATTTTGTTGTTACTTTAGGTTTTGCTACTTTTTTATTAGTTGTTTTTTTGACAGCTACTTTTGATATTGTTATTTTTTTTATGGTGCGTTTTGATGTCATAGGAATGGATGCGTAGATTTCTGTTTCAGTTTCATTATTGTCTGTTTTCTTTGTTTTTCTAGTTTTTACTTTTGTTTGTTTATTTTCTAGTTCTTTATTTTCAGTTTCGTTGTTGTCTGTTTTCTTTGTTTTTCTAGTTTTTACTTTTGTGTTGCTATTATCTTTTGTTTCTTTATCTTTTGTTTCGTTATTGTCTGTTTTCTTTGTTTTTCTAGTTATTGTCTTTTTACTTTCTTTATTATCTATATCTTTATTATCTATTTCTGTGTATTTCGTGGTTTGTTTTTTGCTTTTTCTGGTCTTAGTTTTTGTACTTTCTTTTTTGTCTATGTTTTCCATATTGTCCGTATTTTCTGTTTCTGTGTGTTCTGTGTGTTCTGTGTGTTCTGTGGTTTCATCATCTTCTATTTCCATGGTTTCTGTATTCTTATTGTCCGAGGTCTCTGTGGTTAGGAGTTGTTGGTACATTTGCATAAGGTCAGAGACAATTTCTGCTTCGTTGTCAAGATCCCAGTTTTTATTGTAGATTTTTGCAACTTCTTTGTCGAGTTTTTGATGGGCTTTGCGTAGAGCAGGCGGCATAGTTAAAGGGTCATAGAGTGCAGCTAAGTTAGAATCAGGATATTTTGCCCGTGCATCTAAAATGTTTTGTCCAAGTTCATGGAGTTTTTGTTTTTGTGTTTCTGTAAGTTCAGGGAACGGAAAGTTATTGTAAACAACTTGAATAGAATAGCGATATCTTGTTTCTAATCTTCCTGCCACGACTCGCATCCATGCATTGTGAACTTTTGAATTTAAGAGGGCAAAGATATATAAAGGACAATCAGGAATACATAGAAGTGAGTTTGTTGCAATGGTTGTATGTGGTATAAAATCCATAGGAATGTATTCTCTTTTTTCAGAGGAGACTTCTGGAATGGCAAGGTAATTTGTTGTTGGTTGACGAATCATATGAAATAATGATGGGGAAAGTGCACTTTTTTGAGTACCTTTACTTGGACTTTGTAGTCGCATTTCTTTTACTTTTTCAAGTCGTTCTTGCACGGATTTCATGGATTGAAGCTCTTGCGGTGTGGCATCTACTAACCATAAAACATATCGATCTTTATTGTAAAGGAATTCTTCTGCACCTATGAGTTTTCGAATGAATTTTTTTGCTTTTGGTTCTTTTTTTATAAATTCTTCATAATCCTTTTCTTCAATGATCAAATGACCACCATCTGTAGGTTGATTACCTTTCATCATTCTAGGCACATCACAAAGTGGTGTAGTTC
>JAGOMP010000061.1 GCA_017993505.1 Planctomycetota bacterium | reverse complement strand
AATGCAGTCAGATTTAGTAATAAATCAGATTGTAACCAGCAAGGTTGAAACAGAAATACAACAGAAATCTTATTTATAGATTTTTATAGCTATTTATAGGATTTTATAGGTTTGTAGGAACGGAAAGTACTATCTACTTATTACCATTGTGTACGTGTTTAAATATTTTTATCATCAAAATATTTTCGTTGAATTATCTGTATATTTGATTTAGAATACATACATTATTTGAATCAAAAATAGAACGATTATTTTTATTAGGACTTATCTATGAATGAACCTTGGAAAGAAATATTGATTGACGTAGAGCCTCGTGGTAAAGAATTTCGTCTAGGAATTGATGGTGACGCCGTTGCAGGTGATATTATTGAGATATTGATTGAACGTTGTAGTGAAGAAGGAATTGATTTAAAAAAATGGGCAAAATCGCAAGTGGGTAGTGAATATCAATTTGTGCTTTTGAGAAAATCTGAAGGAAATTCGATTTTACCTCCTGGAATGTTGTTAGAAGATATTGAACCTGAAATTGAAACAGGAGAACGGTTTAAATTGAGTACGCAAGCCGTGGTAGGAGCATTACCTGCTACGATTTTAAATCGTAGAGTAGAATCGTTAGTCGATGAGTTTTTTAATTCATCTTTAGCAGATTTATATGCTCGTGAAGGCTGGGTTGTACATGATGTAGAAAAAAAAAACTAGGCAAGGTAATTCAATGGCAGCATCCAGAATTTTCTGTGAAATTTGTTGATTTTTATCAAGATGGAGCAGTTCGTTCCCTTCGTTTTCATGCATTGCATCTTCCAGGTGTAATTGAAGTTAAAGCCAATAAGGAAGTAGTCATTGGTTTACAACATGTTTTTTTAATTCGACTTCCTAGAGAATATCCTCAATTATTAGGAAAAGTAGAAATTATCCCAGAAACTGACCTTGTCCATCCTCGCATTCGTGCAGCTGGTATTAAGGCGTGCTATACTGTGAACGGAGAAGTAGATCGAGTTTTGAATGACATTATATTTAATGTGCTCCTTCGTCCTGAGACTGTACAACCACCCAGTCTTTATAAAGATGCAGATTGGGGCTTAGATTCATATAAAATGAAATGGTATATTCAATATGGTCCAGAACGAATGTATAATGAATTAAAATCACAATGGGCAAAACTTCACGACTCTGTGCCTGTAGCATCTTCAAAACAAAAACGAAAAGTATATATCGTGGAGTAATAGGATATGCAGGAATCAAAAAAACGTAAAGTTTATATTATTGAAGAACGCGATTATAGCGTTTGTGAATGTATTCCTCCCAATTTTTTATCGTATTTTGATTGTGAAGAATATTTCGATAAATTTTAAATTATTTTTAAAAAAAAATTTTAAAAAAAATAAAAGAGCTACTAAATATTACATTTTAATGAAATATTACATGTACATGTAATAGCGAGCATTTTAATTAATATAAAAGCTGAAATTCTCATGGAAATGAGGTCATTGTGTTTTTCATGCTGGAATTACAAAAGCGTGTATGTATCCTAGAACTTCATCCATATAATTGAATTGAAAAGCTTTTGAATATGGTCGTGACGCTGTAAAAGCATAGTTTTTTTTCAAACAACGCAGACAATTCTTGAGCATTTTGTCTGCGTGTCTCTTTTTTAAGACAAGCCAAAATTTCGCTTTGGAATTGTTTTGAAAGATTTTTTTACACTTGTTAAAGAAAGCAAGAAACTAAGAACGGTGAAATATGTTAATGTTAGATCGAATCAATGAATGGCTTTCTAAATTTTTAGTAAAAATTTTTGGATCTAGAAATGAGCGCTTAATTAAAGAAATGTTGCCCATTGTCCAAAAAATTAATGATTTAGAAAGCTCTATAAAACCTTTATCAGATGAAGAGTTAAAAGGAAAAACAGCAGAATTTCAAAAGCGCTATCAGGCTGGTGAAACATTAGATAGTCTCTTACCAGAGGCTTTTGCTGTCGTACGAGAAGCAGCATTTAGAACTATTGGTCTACGACATTTTGATGTACAAATGATTGGTGGAATCGTTTTGCACCAAGGAAAAATCGCAGAAATGACAACTGGTGAAGGAAAAACACTCGTTGCTACTAGCCCTGCGTATTTAAATGCATTGACAGGCAAAGGCGTCCACATTATTACAGTCAATGACTACTTAGCAAAACGTGATAGAGAATGGATGGGACCAATTTTTGAACGTTTAGGATTAACAGTAGGTTGCATCCAAGCAGATATGGATCCGCAAGAGAGAATCAAACAATATCGTTGTAACATTACATACGGCACAAACAATGAATTTGGTTTTGATTACTTGCGCGACAACATGAAAACCACAAAAGAGGATCAATGCCAACACCATCTTTATTATGCTATTGTTGATGAAGTAGACTCTGTTTTAATTGACGAAGCAAGAACTCCGTTGATCATTTCTGGCCCGGCAGAACAATCAACAGATAAATATTACCAAGCAAATAAAATTGCAGCTCGATTAAAAAAGGACATTCACTTTGAACTCAAAGAAAAAGAACAACAAGCCATATTAACAGATGCCGGTATTGATGAAGCTGAACGCTTGGCAGGTGTAGACTCTTTCTACAAAGGGAAAAATATGGATTGGCCGCATCATCTTACACAAGCATTGCGTGCACACCATTTTTTCAAATTAGATAGAGAATATTTAATTCAGGACAATGCAGTAATTATTGTCGATGAATTTACAGGGCGACCTCAGCCAGGACGAAGATGGAGCGATGGATTACACCAAGCTATTGAAGCAAAAGAAGGACTGAAAATTCGAGAGGAAAACCAAACATTAGCTACGATTACATTCCAAAATTTTTTCCGTCTCTATGAAAAACTTGCTGGCATGACAGGTACTGCCATGACAGAAGCTATGGAATTTGACAAAATCTATAAATTAGATGTTGTTGCTATTCCTACCAATCGTCCTTTACAAAGAAAAGTTCTAGACGACGTTATTTATGGAACAGCTCTTGAAAAATTCAAAGCCATTGTGGAAGAAATCTATCGATTCCATAGGATAGGTCAACCTCTCTTAGTAGGTACTATTTCTATTGCAACTTCAGAATACTTATCAGAGCTTTTAGAGCGTCGTGGCATTCCCCACCAAGTTTTAAATGCAAAACACCATGAAAAAGAAGCACAAATCATAAAAGCTGCTGGCGAACTCGGTCGTGTCACTATTGCTACGAATATGGCAGGTCGTGGTACTGACATTGTATTAGGAAAATTTAAAAAACAAGATTTGCTAGAACATTGGCAACATTATGGCTTAGCACCTAAAAATATATCTGTAAACGATAAAAATTTAGATGAAAAACTCATCCGTCATTGGGCTAAAGTTTTTCTACATATTCAAGATAATGAAATTCCAGTGGAAACACTTCAAGAAAATTTAAATCAATATTGGCAAGAACATGATATGACACCAATGCACATGTGCGAAACAGTTGCAGAACTTGGCGGTCTCTATGTACTAGGGTCTGAACGACATGATTCACGCCGAATTGATAACCAATTGCGCGGTCGTTCAGGACGTCAAGGTGATCCAGGTTGCTCCCGTTTCTACTTATCATTTGACGATGATTTGCTGAGAAAATTTGCACCTCCTGCGATGGTTTCCTTGATGAAACGAATGGGAATGCAAGGCGGACAAGATATTCGTCATCCTATGATCAACCGAGGCATTGGAAAAGCACAACAACGAGTGGAAGAATATCATTTTGAAATTCGAAAAAATTTGCTGGAATACGATGAAGTCATGGACGAACAAAGAAAAATTGTCTATGATCAACGCCAACAAGTCTTAGAAAATATTGGAATTCGCGATCTTATTAGGGACATGATCTATGATAGACTCGATGACAGTCTTGATGAATACATGCCAGAAAGACATTCTCGGCGAGACTGGGACATAGAAGGATTTTGCAATTGGTTTCAATATAAATTTAATAAGAAAATTAAGCCTGAAACTATCAAAGAAAAAGCAATAAATTATTCTGAATTACGAAACTATCTCTCTGATATCTTAGAAAAAATATATTTAGAAAAAGAACAGGCTATGGGAAAAGAATTAATGGTAGCATTAGAACGATACTTGCTTCTAGATACTATTGATTCTATATGGAAAGACCATCTTTATGCTATGGATGAATTAAAATCTAGCATTGGTCTTAGTAGTTTTGCTCAAAAAGACCCTAAGGTTGAATACAAACGTTCAGGATATAGAATGTTTGATCAAATGATCGATTCAGTCAAAGAAACAATTACAAACCTCATTTTCAAAATGCAGTTTGAAGAATCTGACATGAGACATTTAAGCAACATATGGCGAGTTGCTAACTATACACACCAAGATTTTCAAAATCAACCTGTAATTTCCACGAGTGTAGATAGATCAGAATGGGATATGGCACAACAAGCTGCTTCCCAACCCAGTTCACAACAAACAATCGTACGAGATCAACCTAAAGTTGGACGAAATGATCCTTGTCCTTGTGGTAGTGGGAAAAAATATAAAAAATGTTGTGGGTAACACTTTGACGATATGTTGTGAGTAAAACCTCAACAATATATTATATTGTAATTTTTTAAATATAATATATAAAAATAAGGGATAGATATTGATTTTTTATCTATCCCTTATTTTCTCATTCTTTATCCTTCCTAAAATATGGCTGTCATCATGCACATTATAATAGTATGTAAAGTTTATATACTATTTATATTCTATCTATCTTTTATATTTTATCCTTCCTAAAATATGGCTGTCATCATGCATATTATAATAGTATGTAAAGTTTATATACTATTTATATTCTATCTATCTTTTATATTTTATCCTTCCTAAAATATGGCTATCATCATGCATATTATAATAGTATGTAAAGTTTATATACTATTTATATTCTATCTATCCCTTATTTTTTCATTCTTTATTTTTTCATTCTTTATCCTTCCTAAAATATAGCTGTCATAATGCACAATATAATAGTATGTAAAGTTTATATTATATTTATTATTATATTGGAAAGGGAATATTATGAAGATTAGTACTCGTATTGTATGTTGTTTTCTTTTATGTATGCCTATTATATATCAACGCTATCATGTTGTTTCGTTTCAACAAGAATATATTGAACCAAGTCCAATACGTGCCAAAGATATGTCTATAAAAATGTTAGAAGTGTTGCCTTCGATAGGATCTGCAAAGTCAAGAAAGTTGTTTTATATGATCCATTTTGAAGAAGAAAAAGCAAAGCAAAATTTAGAAATGTTACGAGAAAAATCTGTGAAAAAATTTCATATCACGTATGATTAATTTTATGATATAATATGTTCATATTCATGAAATTTTTTTTATGGGAATATATAATGGAAGTTGTTTCTTTTTATGAAAATCAAGAAAATAAATCTTTGATAAGCCTTGTTTTTTCTCCGCATCCTGATGATGATGTGATTGGGATGGGCGGAATGATAGCAAAAATAGCAAAAATTCGTCCTGTCTGGTCTGTGTATGCAACAGATGGTGCAGGGTCTTTGAGAAAGGAAGATCCTACTACTATTGTTGCTTCAAGGGAAATAGAAGCAAAGAATGCTTTACAATGTTTAGGTGGAAGCGGTGCGTTTTTTATGCGTGCTACTAGTCGCAACCTCTTAATTCAGGAAGAGTTTTCAAAAAATTTAGAATGGATTTTGTTGCATTATAATATTCATAGTATTTTTGTAACTTCTCCTTTTGAACGTCATGTAACGCATCTTCGGACTACAGAATGGTTTTTGCAAGTGTTAAAAAAAATTCCAATGGAAAAGAAAAAAGATTGGCAAATTTTTGGCTATTCTGTTTGGGGTAATATAATAGCACCACAACAAAATATTGTAGTGGAAGATATATCAGAATATGTAGATTGTAAAGAAGGAGCCATTCTTTGTCATAAAGGGGAAATAGAATATAAGGCATATCATTCAGGAGTTTTAGCAAGAAATTTTTATGAAGCAATTTATGAAAATCCTCATAGTACTGCCCAAGCTTCGCACGTAGAAATTTTTTTGAAAATGGATGCGTTTTTATATGATCCTTTGCTCTCTTTGAAAGAGTTTGCACAGAAACAGAGCCAAGATTTTTACAATCACATATATAAAATGGTAGCTCAATAAAATGCAAAAACATATTACAGCATTGTTATTGGCAGCCGGTTCTTCTTGTCGTATGCAAGAACATAAAATTTTATTAGATGTTTTAGGGAAACCTTTGATCCAACATGCATTACAAAATATTCAAGAAATAGAAGATATTATCGTTGTGTTGGGACATCATTTTATAGATGTTTTTACAACTTTGCAATATTTACCTGAAGGTTACCGTGTAGACGTGGTTCAAAATGTTCATTATAAACAAGGTTTATCTACTTCTTTGATTACAGGATTAGAAGCGGCTGGTGACACAGATGCTATTTGTATTTGTTTAGGAGATATGCCCAATATTCCTAAACAAGTCGTCCGTCAAATCAAAGAAACATTTCAAACAGCAAAAGAAACATCAATTCTTGTTCCTATGAACAAAGGGAAAAGAGGACATCCCGTTTTGATTCCCAAATTTTATTTTGAGGAAATATACCAATTGCGGGGTGATAAAGGTGCAAATGGTATTTTAAAAAAATATCAAGAAAATATTATAGCTATAGAAACAGAACACCAAGGTATTTTTTTAGATTTAGATGAAAAAAAAGATTGGAACGATTACGTCAACCATCATTTTAATAAAAGGTAGGTATATTATGGATTGGGCAAAAGAATTTGAGCTAAAATTAAAAACAAAAGAACTAGCCCGACAAGAAACAAAGAAAAATTTTCATATGTATGAAACCATGACATTACGACTTTTTGATGAAATGGAAAGAAAAATTAAAAAAATTCCTTCGATTCAAATCCATCGCTATATTATGGCGCAGACAGAAAGTATTCGACCACAATTAAAGGCTTTACAATTAACATGTTTTGACAAGCGCATTGAATTTACTCCTGAAGGTATTAATTTAGATGATTCTAAAGGCACCATTCGAATTCGTCATAATTCTAAAAATGTGAATCAATTTTGCTATCTTCATTTAATCATTGATCCCCATTCCACTGCTTCTTATCCTGATAATTTGATTTGGGTCATCAATGAAAATTCGTCTCAACCATTTGAACGACTTCCTCCTTTTGATGATCGTGAGTTAGAATATTTAGTGGAACGTATTTTTTTAGAGTAGTAATTTTTTTGTGAGGATTGTTAGGATACTCTGTGTATGATACAAAGAGCGAATTTTGATTGCATTTTTTCAACTAGCAATTAAGGGAAAAATATAATATAATAATTGCATTCTTTTCGTTGATTTTGACGGAATGGTTGTAGGATAATAGAATGCACATAAATTTTCATAAATCAGGCAACATAATTATAATGAGGAAATTATGGCAAAAGCAGTTGGCATTGATATCGGCTCGAGAAGCCTAAAAATATTGGAATTAGAAGGATCTGGAAATAGATTAAGTATTAATTTTTTCCGTAATTTAGAAATTCCTTTTGGAAGTGATGAATCAAAAACACCTGACTTATTAGTAGAAGCCATTAAAAGTATATTTCATCAAGAACATTTAAACGTTGACAATGTTATTTTAAGTGTACCTACGCAAGATTGTATTTTGCGTGAAATTGCAGTAGATTTTAAAGATGATGATCATATTCGTCAAACTATTAAATATGAAGCTGAAAAATATTTACTTTCATATGAAATTGATGATGTAATTGTAGATTATCGCAAAATTAGTGTAGGTCAGGATAAAACAAAACTTTTTGTAGCCTCAGTTCCTAAAAAAATCATACAACAACGTCTGGACCTTCTTAAACTTTGCAATATTGATCCTATTGCAATTGATTTAGACATTATGTCTTTGGTTAATGTGGCTAATTTAGTGCCTGAGGTTACAGAAAAAGAAAACGTTGCAGTTGTAGATTTTGGTGCTGGTTCATCAAATATTGTCATTATTTCGCAAGGTAAACTCCGCCATGTCCGTGCCATTCGTTTGGGCACAAGTTTTGTAGATGATATAGAAAAGCCCAATGTAGATAAATCTGATGCTGCCAATGACTCAGAACTCGATCTTGATTGGGACATTGAACAACAATTGATTGTTTCTTTACCTATGCCTGATGGTGTGGAATTAGATAGAATGGTTCTTTTTCGAAAAGATGAAGAACAAAGTGCTAGTGCAGCACAAAAACAGAAGAAAAAAACTGAATTTTTTCAACGCCTTTTCAAAGAGATTCGTCGCACTATGTTAACATTAGACATGGAAGCACCGTTAGATTTAGTTTGTATCACAGGTGGTGGTTCACAATTAGAAGGTCTGATGGAAAAAGTAGAGGATGCATTCCAAGTTCCCGCGATTTATTTAGATTTTTCACCTACTGTCCAAATTAACACAGAAAATTTGGAAGAGACAATAGTCAGTGCACCCATTGCACTTGGTATGGCTTTAGAATTAATTGATGGCAATTGTCAAACCATGAATTTTCGTAAAGAAGAATTTGTTTATACGAATCGTTTTGAATTAGTAAAAATACCTCTTGCTATTCTTGTGACCTTTTTATTTTTATTTTTGTCTTGCCTCACTTATTTTATGTATAACTTAGCTAACAATGCAGAAGAAAATTTTATATCTGTATTAGAACAAAGCAATGCTGTTTGGCAACGAAATTTCCCTGAAGAAGATTATACAAGTGATCCATTTCGTCGTATTTACGATATGCGCGTCAAAGTTCGAGATTTAATTGAAAGTGGTCAAGAATCTTTAGTTCCTGAAATACCAGATGGTTTTCTACGTTGGGCTATTTTATTTAGACAGTTTTCTCAAGTTCGACGAATGTATAATATTACTATTGATAAGTTTAATTTGGGCTTAAACGAAGTTGAATGGGAAGGTGAGGTAGAAGAAGACCATATTTTAGACATATTAAAACTCAATATCAAAAAAATTGATAGAACAATCATTAATCATGCAGATGATCAAATTCGTATACAAGCTCAAGCAAATCAAAAACCATCGCAAGAAAATTTAAAACGAAGATATAATGTAGAAATTACATTTGCCAGTAATGAAGAGGATGACTGAATAAAGGAATATATATGGAAAGCCAAGAAGAAAATAGAGAGCTAGCTAGTCAAATGTTGGAATGTATAAGAAAAATTAGACGAAGTTATCCAGGTATTACAAGTACTATAGAAAAGTTACAAGTTCGTCTAACTAATGTTATGGAAGATTTGAAAAT
Organism: Planctomycetota bacterium; assembly: GCA_017993505.1. Taxonomy (GTDB): domain Bacteria; phylum Planctomycetota; class Uabimicrobiia; order Uabimicrobiales; family JABWCH01; genus JAGOMP01. The sequence continues at coordinate 10,083 of JAGOMP010000061.1, read as the reverse complement.
ACAATTAGACACGATTCCAGATAGAGAGAAAGATATTTTGACTTTAGTTGTTATCCATGAAGTTCATAAAATTGTGGATGAAGTATTTCAAGACATTTTAAAACCATCTTAATTTATCTTTTCCTTTGGTGATCTATGAAAACAAAAATATGCACAGTTCTAAATCCTTGTGGTCTCCATGTTCGTCCATCTATTGCCTTATGTCGAGAAGCCATGAAATATAAAAGTGAGATCAAACTTTTTCATAAGGGACAAGAAGTCAATGCAAAAAAATCTATTGAAATTCTTACTCTTGCAGCAGAAAAAGGTGATAAAATTACTATTCAAAGCATAGGCGACGATGAAGAAGAAGCAATTAATTCCCTAGTAACATTATTCCATAATAAATTTGGAATTTCAGAAATATAAATTTATTTCCTTGAGTAGCATGCATCTATCATAATCTTGAGTAGCATGCATCTATCATAATAAAGTTGGAATTCCAGAAGTATATTTTTCTCTCCTCTTGTTGAAAAAAATGGTGGAGTGTTAAATTTACCTCTTCTATTGAAAAACAATAAATAACGTAGAGGCAGATAATGGTTAAGACAAAGTGTGTATATTTTCATAATTACAATCAAAGGGGAAAATGAAATTTTATTTGACTAATATCTTGTAAATTTATATACTACTTTTTCAAAAGATAAATAAATATAAGAAATTTTTATTATTTTTTAAATTATAGAGAAAAATAAAATTTTTAAATATTTATGTAATTGAAAGTGAACAATAATAAAAAAATGCAAAAAAAATTACGAAGTAAAATAGGGTAGGGAACGTAGTATGGAAACATTAATGTCCATTGGAAGAATAGCCAAAACTTTTGGCGTTACCACACAAACTATTCGGAATTGGATTAAACAAGGATTCCTAGAAGAAGCCCAAAGAACACCAGGAGGACATAGACGCTTTAAAGTAGAAGATATTCAATCGATTATGATACACAGAAATGCCAGCAAAAAACTCAATATGGATCGAATATATAGTAGCAATGTTTCAAACGAACAAACAAAAGACCAAGATGTACAACATGCTGTAGAAAAAGCCCTAGAAAAAGCTTTAACTGAGATCAACATTGAAAATGCAGTGAAAAAAGCCGTGGAGAAAGCTGTTGAACATGCCACAGATAAAGCTTTACCCATCGAAAAATTCACAAGAAAAACAAGAAAAAATATAGAAAAAAAACCTTTGAAAAAAAAGAGGAAGAATTTTCTAAAGTAAAAACAATTCAAATTATAGAGGACTTTTTATGCTAAATTTCATGGAAATCCACTATATATTAATTCTAAAATTTTTCTTGCATTTTGCATTATTAATTGATAGACTAAACACAATAACGTGTTAAAAACATTGAGATTATTTTCAATACATTTTTTTTATATCCAGTGAATTTTTTAAAAAATTTATAAATTGAAATTAAATTGTAATGGAGCATTTTATGAGTAAGTACGAAACTAGTGCCATTCGCAATATCGCATTAGTAGGACATGGTAGTACTGGTAAAACCACCTTATGCGAAGTATTCTTAAAAGAAGTTGGCCTAATTTCACGCGTTCCAGCTGGTAAAATAGACTTTGCAGAAGATGAAAAAGCAAAACAATATTCTATTGATTCAGCCATTGCCCACATCACTTGGAAAGACAAAGAATTCAACATTATTGATGTTCCTGGCTCCCAAGAATTTTATCAAAACGTTATATCCTGTTTATCTGTTGTAGAAACAGGTATTATTGTTATCGCAGCTACTGATGGTATCACCATCAATACAAAAAGAGCTTGGAAAATAGCTCAACAAAATAAACTTGCTAAAATCATCGTCATGACAAAAGTCGATGGTGAAAATGTTAACTTTGAAGAACGAATCGAAGAAATCCAAAAAGAATTTGGTTCCCATTGCGTACCTTTTGCAGTACCAGATGCTAGTGGTGTGAATTTCTCCAAAATTAGCATGATTTTAGATAACGACAATGCATACAAAGAAAAATTACTAGAAGCAGTTGTAGAAACAGATGAAGCATTGATGGAAGAATATTTTGCAGAAGGAACTATTTCTGACGAAGCTTTCCGAACACAACTTAAAATCGCAGTTAAACATGGCGATATCATTCCTATTATTCCTGTCAATTCTCTTAAAGACATTGGTATCAAAGAATTGATGGATTTCTTAGCAGAATACGCTCCCTCACCAGCAGACGTTGCTCCTAAAAAAGGCATGGCAGGCGAAGAAGAAATAAGTTATCCTGCCACAGAAGATGCACCTTTTACAGCAAAAGTTTTCAAAATTTTCAATGATCCTTTTGGTCGCTTAACATATTTCAGAGTATATAGCGGTACTGTTGCTAGCAATAGCAACGTATACGATGTAAACATTGGAGCCTCTGAAGGCGTAGGAAAACTTAATTTTGCTGTAGGAAAAGATTTAATTGGTATTGAAAAAGCGATTCCAGGCGATATTGTTGTTATGGCAAAAGTAGAAAACGTACAAATTGGTCATACATTGAGCGTAGATAAATCTACTTTCCAATATCCAATGGAAGAATATCCAGTACCTATGGTTTCTTTTGCAGTCACACCAAAATCTAGGGGAGACGAACAAAAAATTAGTGGTGCACTTGCTAAACTCGCTGAAGAAGACAAAACGTTCATCGTGCAGAGAGATGAAGAAACTGCAGAACAAATTATTTCTGGTATGAGCCAACTCCATCTAGAAATCATGATCAATCGTCTCAAAACAAGATATAAAGTAGAATGCAACAAAACTCTGCCCAAAATTCCTTATCGAGAAACTATTATGGGAAAAGCTGATGAACGCTATCGCCATAAAAAACAATCAGGTGGTCACGGACAATTTGCAGAAGTTGCCATCAAAATCGAACCCAACGAACGAGGCGAAGGTTTTGAATTTATCGATCAAATTGTAGGTGGCGTGATCAGCTCACAATTCGTTGCATCTACACAAAAAGGTATCCAAACTACACTTACAAAAGGTATCTTAGCAGGATGCCCTATTGTAGACGTAAAAGTAAGTGTATGGGATGGAAAAATGCATGATGTAGACTCTTCAGATGCCGCATTCCAACTTGCAGGTTCTAAAGCCTTTCAAGAAGGTTTTATGAAAGCAAAACCAGTTTTATTAGAACCTATTATGGAAATTGAAATCACAATTCCAGAACGTAGTATGGGTGACATTATGGGCGATTTAAACTCTCGCCGAGGTCGTATCCAAGGAACAGAGAGTGAAGCTTCCGAATCTATCGTCAAAGCTCTTATCCCACTTTCAGAAATTCAAACATACTCTACTGAATTGAAATCTATCACAGGTGGCGAAGGAAACTACAGTATCAAATTCTCCCATTATGATGTAGTTCCTGGAAATATCCAAGAAAAAATCATAGCAAGATACAAAGAAGAACAAGAAAAAGCATAAACTTGTTCTTCATTCCTCATCTGGTGCAATACTAACAATGAGCATAGCATAAAGCATTGTTTTTTATCCCATGTCTTTAAGTCTATGCTCATTTCACCTATTTGATTTCGTTTCCTACATACAATTCCCAAGAAAGATAATCCAAAACAAGGAGAGAATGCGTGGCAAATGAAAATTTAACTATAGAAGAGTTAGTCTATCGCCTAGTTCAAGAAGGAGCTTCAGATCTTCATATCACAGCAGGATCTCGCCCTAAACTCCGAATTCATGGTGTTTTAGATGATATCCCAGAATATGATATTCTCACTCCAGAAATGACACAACGGCTTCTCTACTCTATTTTAGACAACGAACAAGTTGCACGCTTTGAAAAAGAATTAGAACTAGACCTTTCTTTTGGAATTCAAGGTTTAGGGCGATTTAGAACAAATGTTTTCCTACAACGAGGTGCAGTGGGAGGAGCACTTCGTATTATTCCATACAATATCAAAGGATTCAAAGAACTTGGTTTACCTGAAAATGTTTGTATTAAACTTTGCGAACTTCCTAAAGGTCTTATCTTAGTAACTGGTGCTACTGGAAGTGGCAAATCTACTACACTAGCTGCTATGCTAGATTACATCAATGAAACACAACACTTCCATGTGCTAACTGTGGAAGATCCTATTGAATTTATCCATCCCAATAAAAAATGTCTTTTCAACCAAAGAGAAGTTGGAGCTGATACAAGAGGTTTTAAAGAAGCATTGCGTTCTGTATTGCGTCAAGATCCTGATGTAGTACTCATTGGAGAATTACGAGATATAGAAACGATTGAAAATGCACTCACTGTTGCTGAAACAGGTCACTTAACCTTCGCAACATTGCATACATCAGACTGTGCCCAAACTATTAACCGTATTATTGACGTTTTCCCAGCCCATCAACAACAACAAGTCCGCACACAGCTTTCCTTTGTATTACAAGCAGTATTTTGTCAACAACTTATTACTAAACGAGATGGAAATGGGCGAGTTCTAGCAGCAGAAATTCTTGTTGCCAACTCTGCAATTCGAAGTATGATTCGAGATGATAAAGTACACCAAATTTATTCTCAAATGCAGACTGGCGGCAAAGCAGGTATGAGAACATTGAATCAATCTCTTTTTGATTTAGTGATAAAACGAGAAATTGCAAAAGAAGAAGCCATGAACTGTAGCAACGATCCTGATGATTTATCTCGCATGTTTAGTAAATATTCCAATGTTTAATAAATATTCAAATTGCTAACAAATGTTTAATAAATATTTAAATTGCTAACAAAATTTTCTAAAAGGAAATACAATGGCAAAATACCAATATGTAGCGATGGATGAAAATGGCAATGAAGTAAAAGGTACAATTGAAGCCAAAAGTCGAGAAGCCGTCAATGGAGAATTACGACGAAAAGGTATGCAAGCCATAGACATCCAAGAAAAGAAAAGTATTTTTGATATGGAAATAGGCGGGGGAGGTTCTGTCAAAGTTAAAGCTGAAGACATAGTTGTATTCACACGCCAAATGTCAACCATGATTTCAGCAGGTATTCCTCTTCTAGAAAGTTTAGAAATTCTACAAGATCAACAAGAAAATAAAGGCTTTGCCAATGCTTTAAGCGATATTGTAGATAGAGTTCGTTCTGGTAGTGACTTTTCTGACTCATTAGGAAACCATCCTAAAATTTTCCCACAAATTTATGTTAGTATGGTCAAAGCTGGGGAAGTTTCTGGTCAATTAGACGTTATCTTAACACGACTTGCAGAATACCAAGAAGCTAGTATTAAACTTATACGACAAATTAGAAGTGCAATGACATATCCTGTCATTTCTCTTACCATGATTTTTGGTATCACAGCTTTTCTCATGGTATTTATTATCCCACAATTTGAAGAAATTTTTCTTTCTTTAGATGTAGAACTTCCTGGTTTAACTAAACTCATCTTAGCCACTTCTAGCTTTTTAGTTAATAATGGATTATATGTCTTAGCATGTATCATTGTATTTATTATTGCTCTTAAAATGTATTGTAAAACTCCTGGAGGAGCATACCAAGCAGACTATGTAAAATTAAAATTACCTATTTTTGGTGAATTATTTCAGAAAGTTGCTATTTCTCGTTTTTCTAGAACATTTGCTACTTTGATTAAAAGTGGTGTACCTCTTTTAGGTGCACTTGAAATTGTAGGCAATACATCAGGCAATAAACTTGTGGAAGAAGCAGTTGAACATGCTATGCAAAGTGTTAAAGAAGGTGAATCTTTAGCAAAACCATTGAGTGAATTTTGGGTCTTCCCTGTTATGGTTTATAGAATGATTGCAATTGGAGAACGGTCTGGTGCTCTTGAATCCTTATTAGAAAAAATTTCTGAATTTTATGATGACCAAGTTGCCGCAACAGTAGAAACACTAACATCCTTAATCGAACCTATCATGATTGGTATTATGGGGGCATTAGTAGGTACTATTGTTCTTGCTGTATTCTTACCTATCTTCAAACTACAAGAACAACTTGCTCAGTAAAAAAACATACAGACAACGGTACATCAAAAATTTTAAATAATATAAAAACAGGAGCTTTTGAGATTTAACTCATCTCAAAAGCTCCTGTTTTTATATTAGCATACAATAAATTTTAAATGTTATAAAAATATTCTTAATATATTAGCATACAATAAATCTTAAATGTTATAAAAATATTGTTAGAAAGGAGGCGTACCAATATCTGGTGTATCCCATGTTGCTGGTGTATCTGATGGCATTGAATCAGGAGAAGCCCAAGGTGCATCAGATGCATCTGGTAAAGTACCATATCCTCCTTGTGATCCATACCCACCTTGTGATCCGTACCCACCTTGTGGTCCGTATCCACTGGATCCATATCCGCCTTGTGGTCCGTATTCGTTTTGTGGTGCATATCCGCCTGCATTGTCATATGTGTCTTGCGGACCTCTATCTAAAAATTGAATATTATCAGCAATGACATATAATCGGCTACGATTTTGACCAGTAGTCTTGTCTTGCCATTGGTCAAGTTTCAAGCGACCACCCACAAATATCAATCTGCCTTTTCTCATATATCTATGAACGTTTTCTGCTATTTTCCCCCAACAATCCACGTCCACAAAAGTTGTCTCTTCTATTAGATTTCCATCTTGACCACGATATCGTCGACCTGTGGCTAGTCCAAATTTACACACAGAAGTTCCTGTGCTAATGGCACGGAGTTCTGGGTCTCGTGTCAATCGTCCAATTAAGCGAACTTCATTTAAATCTGCCATATTGTTTTCCTAATTATATTTGTTTTTATGATTTTTGCTTGTATGGAGCAATATTTCTCGTTCTCTTTCTGTCAATGAGCATATACCTTGGTTTTTTATTTTTTCTAAAATTTTTTCAATTTCATGACTTGTATCTTGCTCTTTTTCATTATTGTTTTTAAAACTATACGTACTAGATACACTTTCTGTTGTATTTTGGAAAGTGAATATTTTTCTGGGGTCAGATTTTCGTTTATCTTCATTAAAAGACGTGTTTTGGAAAGAATATTCTTGGTCATTGGGATACATTGTATTATTTTGAAAAGAATATTCTTGTTGTTTGTTTACATTATATTGTTCTTCTAATTTTTCTTTCCATATTTTGTATCGATCTTTAGGCGAAAAGAAATAAAATATTTTTGGAAATTTAATAGAACATATTTTTTTCAATTTTCTAAATTGTGTTACAAATGCATCTTTTTTAAAATATAAAAATCCAAACAAAGCTCCACCTAAGTGTGCCATCACTGCAATTTGATTTTGTGTGTTGGTCAATGCACTAAATAAGTCAACTCCAATAAGAAGATAAATCAATGTACGAAGTTTTATAGGAAAAAGAAAATATAAAAATACAACTGCATTAGGATATAACCAAGCTGATGTGACAAGAATTGCCATAATGGCTCCCGAAGCACCAATCATTGAATTTTGTAAAAAAAAGTACGAATATCCAAAATTAGCGTCATAGGGGATCTCTTTATATCCCAATAAAACTTCATAATCAATGGAAAACAACATGTAAACAGTAGATGAAAAAACAATAGCAAAAAGATAATATTTAATAAACTTTCGCGTTCCATATAAATCTTCTATAAGATGACCAAAAAAATAAAGCGTGAGCATATTAAAAAATATGTGTGCAATAGAATGAATGTCATGCATAAATCCAGCAGTAAGTAGTTGCCAAACATAATATTTATGGACTACCATTTCTGGATGCAAAGCAAAAAAATACATGAAATAACCATATGCTAATGTTTCTTTAGGCAAAAGATAGCAAATAAACTGCACTGCAAACACAATTAAATTTGCTATCAAAATTCCTTTTACTCCTGGTGTTAAATATGGGTTTCTTCGAGCAAAATTTTGTGGGGGACGTGCATTAAAATGATAAGTATAATTCATATTCTTTCTCAAGTACAATCTTTACATTAATAAACCTGCAATCGTAGCTGTTAAACAAGATACAATCGCACCACCAAACATAGCTCGTACTCCTAAACGAGAAAGTTTGCCACGCAATTCTTCTTGTTGATTTTCTGGTACCATAGGTGAAATTCCACCAATTTGAATGGCAATCGAAGCAAAATTTGCAAAACCACACAATGCAAAAGTTGCCATGGTTTCTGCTTTTACACTAAGTAATTCACGAGCAGGAAGGGCAGAAGCAAAAATTCCACCAGCTTGCGTTGCTAACATTTCTGCTTGTGGAAGCAATACATCTTGAAATTTTATCAATTCCATATAAGCAACAAATTCATTCAAAGAAATTTTCATTCCCAATAAATAAGAAAAAATACCACAATCTTTTTGTGGGACACCCATGAGCCATGCTAAAGGATATAATAAAGTAGAAAAAATAGTGCGTAAACTTCCTGGAAAATAGCCCATATATTCATTAGTGGATGGATCTAAAATACAACCGAAAAGTTTATAGTCAATGAGATAATCCAACTTGCCTAAAAGTGCATTGATAACAGCAATTAAAGAAACAAATGCAATCAACATTCCAGCTACATTTAAAGCTAAAAATAAACCGTCATGAGCACCATTGGCTGCGGCTTCAATTCCATTAGAGGAAGTAATATTCAATTCAGCAGTCACTTCCTTAGCTGTATTAGATTCTTCTGTTTCTGGATACAAAATCTTTGCAACCATCAAAGAGGCAGGTGCTGCCATTAAGCTAGCTGTGATTACGTATGCTGGATTCACACCCATTCCAATAATGCCAGCCATAACTCCACCAGCAATCGTTCCAAAACCACCTACCATCACAGCATTAATTTCAGACATTGTCATTGTTCCAATATAAGGCTTGACAATTAAAGGAGCTTCTGTTTGTCCTACAAATACATTTGCAGCACAAGAAAGAGACTCAGAACCAGATGTTCCCATAGTTTTGGACATAACTTTGGCCATAACCCAAACAATTCTTTGCATAATACCATAATGATATAAAATAGCAATAAAAGAAGCAAAGAAAATAATCGTAGGCAATACTCGAATTGCCCATTGATAACCAAATATATTATAATATTCAGCCATGGCTAAACGGTCAAATAAAAACTTACTCCCTTCAATAGAAAAATCTAAAAAGGCAGCCACACCGTCTGCAACTTTTTGCAAACACCAACGTCCAAAGTCCCATTTCATCACAAGCAAGCCAAATGCAAATTGTAATCCAAGACCCCATAAAATAGGACGCAATTTAATCTCTTTTTTCTTAACAGATAAAAGCCAAGTAATCCCTAATAATGTAATAATTCCAGTAAAAAAGAAAAGTAATCTCATAAAATCACCTGTAAACATGAATTTCAAAATTCTAGTAAATATATCTACATCTTAATTCATTAAATCACTTTTTCACAATATTGTCAAATTTTTATTTGTTTTCTTTCATCCTTATTCAATAGAATCAATTTCTTAACTACGAATACATGGAATACATAGAATTATTTTAACTATATTTTTAAACACGGTAATTATAAACCACAGAAATTATTTTTAATATATATAATTTTTTTTGTATTTTTTGTTTTTTTTTTTCTATGTCTTCTGTAGTTTTATTTAACAATCTCTTGTTGCTCTGGGGAGAATCTGCTCTGGGGAATTAATTTGCTCTGGAGAGTTAGTTTACTCTGGGGCGGCAAATATTGCTCTGGGGAGTTGCTCTGGGGCGGCAAATATTGCTCTGGGGAGTTAGTTTGCTCTGGAGAATTAGTTTACTCTGGGGAATTAATTTGCTCTGGGGAATGGGAGAATCTGCTCTGGGGAGTTAATTTGCTCTGGGGCGTTAATTTGCTCTGGGGAGGCAATGTTGCTCTGGGGTGGCAATGTTGCTCTGGGGAGGCAGAAGTTGCTCTGGGGTGTTAATTTGCTCTGGGAAATTTGCTCTGGGGAGTAAAGTTGCTCTGGGAAATTTGCTCTGGGGAGGCAAATTGCTCTGGGGCGGCAATGTTGCTCTGGGGAGAAAGTTGGCTCTGGGGAGAAAATTTGCTCTGGGGAGAAGATTTGCTCTGGGGAGGGCAGGTTGGTGGGGGGGGGCGAAGTTGCTCGGGGGAG
>JAGOMP010000096.1 GCA_017993505.1 Planctomycetota bacterium | reverse complement strand
GGAGCATCTGTAATTCAAGGAATAAATATTGGTAAACATGTTCTTATAGGAGCCGGATCAGTTGTGGTAAAGAATATTCATGATGGCGCAAAAGTTTTCGGAGTGCCAGCAAAGGAGCAAAAATGAAGAAACAAGGGGGCTGCTTTGAAAAAAATTTTGATATTAGGCAACAATTCTAGTGGGCTATGCAATTTTCGTTTAGAATTAATACAAAAACTAGTAAAATTAGGATATGATGTCTTTTTTTGTGTGCCAGAGGATGGGAGCGACTTAAAAGTTCAACAACTAATAGGCTCTGGTGCTAATTATATACAAACAATTATGGACAGAAGAGGAATGGATTTTTTTAATGAACTTTCAGTAATTAGTAGTTATAAAAAAATTATGAAAAGAATAGATCCGGATATAATATTAAGTTTTACAATAAAGCCAAATATTTATGGTGCATATGTTGCAAATAAATTTGCAAAACCAATTATAATTAATATTACAGGATTAGGATCAGCGTTTAATAACTTAAAAATACTTCCCTTCATAAAATTGATGTATAAAAACGCATGTAAAAACGCATATTCTGTTTTTTTTCAAAATGTAGGAAATCATGAGTATTTTATTAAAAATAATCTGGTTTCTGATTCAAAAACAATATTACTACCTGGATCAGGCGTTAATATAGAAAGATTTATTCCAGAAAAAATGGAAAAGAAAGATACAATAGTGAGATTTTTGTTTATCGGAAGAATTATGAAAGAAAAAGGTATAGAAGAGTACTTATCGGCAGCAGAGTGCATTAAAAAAAAGTTTAAAGATACTGAATTTCTAATTCTTGGAGCGTTTGAAGAAAAAATATATGAAAATCGACTACTGAACAATACATATGTAAAATATTTAGGTGTTTCGAACGATGTTAGAGAGTACATAAAATATGTTGATTGTGTTGTTAATCCGTCTTATCATGAGGGTATGTCTAATGTTTTATTAGAAAGTGCAGCTATGGGAAAGCCTCTTATTGCTTCAAATATATTCGGATGTAAAGAAATAGTAGACGAAAACCAGAATGGTTTTTTATTTGAAGTAGGAAATGTAAAGGATTTAGTCAATAAGTTAGAGTTATTTATATCTCTTGATAATGCTAAGATTGAACTTATGGGTAAAGTTTCGAGAAATATAGTTGTAAAAAGATTTGATAGAAATATAGTTATTAATTCATACATTGAAAAAATAACTTCTGTTTTGAAATAGATATATTGGAGGTTTATTATGAAGAACGATTATAAAAATCTTAATACTGAAAAAACATATTTTATTACAGGAGTCGCTGGCTTTATAGGTTTCACATTAGCAAAGAGACTCCTAGATGAGGGATGTAGAGTTATTGGTCTTGATAATATTAATGATTACTATGATGTAGAATTGAAAAAATCACGACTAGAAATAATAAAAAAGTATAGTAATTTTTTATTTTTCCAGTCTGATTTACAAGATAAAAAAGAATTAGAGCGTATTTTTGAAGAATCCAAAATTGATATTGTTGTCAATCTCGCTGCACAAGCTGGAGTAAGGTATAGCATAACCAATCCTGATATATACATTCAATCTAATATAGTTGGTTTTTTGAATATCCTTGAAGAATGTAGACATCATAATATTGAACACCTTGTTTATGCATCTTCAAGCTCTGTATATGGTATGAATGCTGTGATGCCTTTTTCTGTTCATCAAAACGTAGATCATCCTATAAGCCTATATGCAGCAACAAAAAAATCAAACGAATTAATGGCTCATACATACAGTCATCTATATGGTTTGCCGACAACAGGATTAAGATTTTTTACCGTCTATGGTCCATGGGGAAGACCTGATATGGCATTGTTTTTATTTACAGATGCTATTTTAAATAATAAAACTATTAATGTATTTAATAACGGAAAAATGAAAAGGGATTTTACGTTTGTTGATGATATTGTCGAAGGGGTAACAAGACTACTTAATAACCCCCCAAAAGAAAATAAAGAATGGGACAAAGAAAAGGCAGATCCAGCGACCAGTTCTGCCCCATATAAACTTTATAATATAGGGAATAGCAATCCTGTTGATCTTATGGAGTACATAGAAACTATAGAAAAAAAACTAGGAAAAATAGCAAAAAAGAATTTTCTTCCTATGCAAGACGGTGATGTTCCAGCAACATATGCAGATGTTGGTGATTTAGTAGAAGATGTTGGTTTTAAGCCACAAACAACTATAAAAGAAGGAATAGGAAAATTTATTGATTGGTATAAAGAATATTATAAAATATAATCATGGAAGTGAAAAATATTATGCTTAATAGAAATATAAGGATAATACTTATTTCTCCTTTACCTCCTCCGGTAGGCGGAATTGCTTCTTGGACAAAAAGGATAATAGATTGGACTGCTGATAAAAAAAATATAGTTATAGATACTGTTAATACTGCTGTGATTGGTAAAAGATTGGAAAAAATTAATTCAAGAAGGAATTTTTTTGAAGAATTTTTACGAACCATAAAGATACTTATGTCATTGAAGAAAAAAATTTCTTTATTTTCTCCAGATATTATTCACATAAACACACCTTGTGGAAAATTTGGATTGTATAGAGATTTTCTTTGTGCGAAGATTGTCAAAAGAAATAATATAAAATTAGTTGTCCATTACAGATGTAATATTGAAGATCAAGTTGGTAAAAGTAAATTCTTAAATCGAATTATTATAAAATTAGCACAATTAGCTGATAAAAATCTTGTTTTAAATGATTTTTCAAAGAAATATCTGGAAAAAATATCTGGAAGAAATAGTATTTTTTTACCGAATTTTATTGAGAGTGAAGCAATCATGGAAGACAAAAGAAGAATTTCGCATTCTATAAAAAATATTTCTTTTGTAGGGCATGTCCAAAAGAGTAAGGGATTATTAGAAATAATTGAACTATCAAAAAAATTTTCTAACATAACATTCAAACTTGCTGGTCCTGTGTCTGATGAAGTAGATATTAATGGATTGCCACAGAATATTATTTTTTTAGGTTCTATAGATAAGAAAAAAGTTTCACAATTGCTATTGGACTCAGATTTATTTTTGTTTCCAACACATTCGGAAGGTTTTTCAAATGCTTTACTAGAAGCTATGGCTTTAGGTTTACCTGCAGTTGCTACAGATGTTGGAGCAAATAGAGATATGCTTGAGGATAAAGGAGGAATAATTGTACCAAAATCAGATGTTGAAGAAATGAAAAAAGCTATTCAATATTTAGAGCCTAAAAATATAAGAAATAGAATGTCTATATGGGAGATAGAAAAAGTCAGAACCGAATATACCTTGGAAAAAGTTGTTCCAAAGTTACTTAAAATATATGAAGAAATGTTAGGAGGAATTAATGAAAATATTTGAGAAAATAAAATTTTTTTTTAGAGAAAATGAACATTTTTCTTTAATATATGAAAAGCTTAAATGGAAAAAATTTGAATCCAAAAGTAATCTTTCAGATACTGATTTTGCGATATGGTTTTATAAAAAAATTACTGGAAAAGATCTTAACCTAGTAACTCCAGAAACTTTTGATGAAAAATTGTGGTATTTGAAAATTTACAATAAGGATCCTTTGCTGACAAAATGTACGGATAAATTTTTAGTTCGCGAATATGTTAAAGAATGTGGATTGGAAAATATCTTGATGTATGACGCGAGGGGTGCATTGGTAATCCATCAGCAAAATGTTTTAAATGGTGCTTCAACCAGTATAAATGTGGGCGATTTATCAGCGGGACTTTATGAACTAAAAGTGTCAAGTCACGATGGTCAGATCTGGAAAAAAACAATCATCGTCCGCTAAGGGCGAAATCTAAATATTCATGAAAAGAATTGTGTCGCAATGGGCATTTTTGCTCGTTATGTCTCTGCTGTCTTCAATCAGTAATGCGCAGGTTTCTCCGCTATTGGGAACTTGTGAAATCACTTTTAATATCGGTGATGATGTATCACTTTGTTCAAGTTCTTCCTTTTATGGTTTACCGGCGGGAAGTCCGGCTGGTGGAACCTATAGTGGAACTGGTG
>JAGOMP010000060.1 GCA_017993505.1 Planctomycetota bacterium | reverse complement strand
CTCTCTCTTGTTGCATCCTTGCTCTCTCTCTTTGCATCCTTGCTCTCTCTCTTTGCATCCTTGCTCTCTCTTGTTGCATCCTTGCTCTCTCTTGTTGCATTTTAGGAGCTTTTTGCATCTTTGCTCTTTGTTGCATTTTAGGAGCTTTTTGCATCTTTGCTCTTTGTTGCATTTTAGGTGCTTTTTTTATTTTGCTCTGAACCTTAAACTCTGCCATCACTGGACCGTGGGGAGTTTTAAAAATAAGCTTACGAGTAGGATACTCTTTTGTCTGATAGAATGCTTTTGCTTTTTTCTGAAGCATTTTATCCATCATGCGTTCTTTTTTATTTTGGTTTGCTCTTTTCCAGTCAGAAAAGAATTTTTTGTTATGTTTATTGCGAAATTTTTTTACTTCTGGTGATTTTGTGACAGAAGGCATGGTGTCAGCTTGTTCTTCGCATGCTTTTATTTCTTTTGCATGCATACAGTTTTGATCTATAATAGGTGTTCCCCAACTATAAACAGTTACAAGCATGAACAATCCTAAGATTGTCAATAATTTCATAAAAAATCCTTTCAAAAATTATAAAAAAACTAATAAAAAATTATACTAATATAATCTATATTTTTTATAAGTTTCTATTTTTCTAAAATATAGAAAAATATTAAATATACAGTATACTATATATTTAATATAAAATAAAATAGAAAATTTACTATCTAAATATAATTATAGTTTTTAAAAAAAAATATAATAAAAATAATCTTTTATCTTTTAATAATCCAAAATAAATCATTAATTTTATATAATTTTAAAAAAAAACGTAAAAATTTCATTACATTTTCTGTACTTATATTTAATATATATATAACGTAAAAAAAATTAATGATGTTGGAATATAAGAAATTTTTTTTTATTTTCCCAAATTATAAAAAAATATACTACAAAAATTTTTTTTGAAAAAAATGGAAAGAATCAAAGGGAAAAAAATGTTTGTATTATTTTATAAAAAAAACTATAATATTCCTCTAGAATATAAACAAAATTTATAGCTTCTCCCATAACATTCTTTAGCTTTTATAGGGTAAATAATATGCCTAGAACACTACAGAGTCATTTATGCCTTAAAATAGATGGGTTAATCAATACATATCTGTTTGATATTGAATATTATTCTACAACGCAAAGTGCTGAAAGTGCTGAGCAATTGAGTGAGTCTGAGTCGCTCATTCGAAATGGTCTACAAACATTAAAAAAAGAAGACTTAGAATTCTTATTTGAAAAATATAATGCTCAAAATAATGATTTGTTGGAAGAAATTGATTGGCGTAGGCGTAGCGGCAAAACACAAGATTATGTAAAAGAAGAGATTCAAAAAGAATTATCTCATATTCTCAAATTTATGCAGGGTTGTATTGCCAAAGCTCCACGAGCTACTGTCTTGCAACGGACGCCTACTCCACAACAAGAGATTTCCATACAAGAACCTAAAAAAACATTGGAAGAAATTGCTACAGAGCAAGGATATACATTGTTTACACCCACAGAATCTGAACCATCAAAACCTATGTATAATGAAGTCCAAACAATACCACAGGAAAATTCAACCTACACAGAACAGAATATATCTATAGAAAAACAAAAAGAAAAAAATATTGTTGAAAAAGAATCAAGACCAGTAAAGCAAAAAGCTATAAAAAAAACAAAAAAAAGTGCTTCTATAAAGAAAGGAACTCCTTCTTCTCGTCACATACCAGAAAAGAAAACAATAGATGAAACAGTTTGGGAAGAATTAGAAATCCCCAAAAAAACTTCTAAAGAAAGCGTCGATCCAGAAACAAAAATTGAACAAATGATTTCCGAATATTTAGAAAAATATCGTAAAAAAGATTGGAGAGAACGTGATAGAGAAGAAGAACTAAAAAGAAAAAAATGTTTTGAAGAAGAATTACGAATGAAAGAATTGCGTAAACAAAGAGAAAAGAAAAAAAAAGCTGGTTCCAGAGGGAAAAAATCTTCTGATTCTTCTTCGTCCAAAAAACCTCCTCAATCCACAACTTGGTGGGATATGTTCCGAAAAAAATAAAAGGAGAAAAAAATGAAAAAAAATATATTTTTATATGTTCTTCTATGTGCTTGTTTCTTTTTATCTTGCAGTTCTGAACAAAATGAATCAGAAATCCCTAAAGTGCAACAAGTGGAAGAAACTACAGGACAAAATATAGAATCCCATCCTATGGTACAAAAACCTGAGGTACTTTCTTTGACAGATACAAAAGTAGAACAAAGTATGGAATTGTCATCTCTTGCATCATCTACAGAATCTTATACTTTACATAACGTACCTATTGCAACGTCTGCTAAAGATATCATTCCTGTATCAACACCTGCCGTAGATAAAATTCACTTTTTATATTGGGGTGCATGGGAAGCAACATTGTTGCCTGTGCAAGAATATGATAGAAAAAACATGGGTGGATTACCTCTATTAGCTACGTTTATAGAAAGTAAAAGAACGCCCAACACAATTATTCTTTCCACAGGAAATTTATTTTCAGGCGAAGATAAAGACAAAGACACACGCCCTATGGAAGAATCATTTAATTTGCTACATTTAGACGCATTGACTTTAGAAAATTTAGAATTAAATCGTGGTATTAAAGCATTAAAAAAACAATTTAAAGACAAACCTTATACTTTATTAAGTGCCAATATTTATCAAGGAGAAGAATGCGTTTTTACTCCTTATATTATAAAAAAAATTGGGAATTTTCAAGTAGGCATCATTGGCCTTACTTCGGGGGAAGTTTTTATACAAGCTTCTCCGAATCTCATTGAAGGACTAAGTTTTCGAGATCCTATTCAAACATTTCAATCTTGCTATGATAAAATAAAATCACAAGTTGATTTTGTAGTTGTATTAAGTAACATGAGATATGCACAAGACATTGAGTTAGCAAAAGCACATCCCAACATCAATCTTATTATAGGAAGATATGAAATTTACCCTGAGCAAGCATTCCAAACAATTAACAATGTTCTAATTGCAAGGATTTATCGAAAATTAGGCACCCAAATAGGAGAAATTGAAGTAGTTAAAAAAAATGGGGAATGGACAATACAAACAAAAAAATTACATGAAATCAGTGGTGATGCTTTATCATTAAAGCCTTCCACAGAAGCAGAAAAAATTATACAAAATTGGCAAAAACAAGAAAGCCATTTAGAAGAAGTTCTTTGTACTACAGATATATATTTAGAAGGAACATATCAAAAAATACGACAAGAAGAAACGAATTTAGGAAATTTATTTACAGACATTGTATTAGCTAGATGTCCTGATAGTGATGTTGCTTTTCTAAATAGCGGAACAATACGTTCTTCTTTTGCACCAGGGAAAATTACAAGACGCATGTTAAAAACAGCACTGCCGTATGATAATAAGCTTCTAGAACTTTCGATTTCAGGTGAAGTTTTACATGAAGTTTTAGAAAATTCTGTAGCACAATATGAAAAAGTCAGTGGTTCTTTTTTACAAGTTGCTGGTCTTTCTTTTACTTTTGATCCTACACAGCCCCAATTTTCTAGAGTATCCGATGTTTTTATTCACGGTGAACCTTTAGATCTTAAAAAACAATATCAAGTAGTTACATGCCAATATCTAGCTGACGGTGGTGATGACTATATTATGTTGAAAAATAAACCACGAGTTGCACTACTAGAAGAATCTTTAAGTGACTTAGTAGAAACCTACTTTATACAACAAAAAAAAATCCGTCCTAGTTTAGAAAATCGAATTATCAAAAAAAATTAATAGAAGAAACATGAACTAATTTTGCACAAGGAAAGCAAATGAAAATAATATTTTTTGGGACTCCTTTATTTTCTGTACCTATTTTAGAATCTTTAGACAAATCTGAACACAATATCCTTGCTGTAGTCACACAACCAGATAAACGACAAGGACGTAAAAAAACTCTTGTTCCAAGTCCTGTTAAAGAATATGCAATGCAACATAATATACCTGTTTTTCAACCAGATAAAGTCAATGAAAAAACATTTATAAAACAAATAAAAGAATATAAGCCTGATGTTATGGTATTAGTAGCTTTTGGACAATTTATCGGCAAAACATTATTAGAATTAGCACCTTGGGGAATTTTAAATGTACACTTTTCTTTATTGCCACGCCATCGAGGTGCCTCTCCTCTTGCGAATGCTATATTGCAAGGAGATATAGAAACTGGCGTTACTATTATGCAACTTGTCAAACAAATGGATGCTGGACCTATTTTAGCACAAAAATCTATTCCCATTCAAAAAACAGATACACGTGCTACATTAGAAGAAAAAACTGCTCCCTTAGGTGCTGAACTTCTTTTAGATGTACTCCAAGGCTTACCCAATGGAAAATACATTCCTCAAAAACAAGAGGAATGTCAGGCTACGTATTGCTATACATTTAATAAAAAAGATGGGATCATGAATTGGAATCAAGACGCCATCTTCTTAGAACGATTTATCCGAGCCATGAACCCTTGGCCAATGGCACAGACTACATTACAAAATAATAATAAACAAGAATCTATTCTTATTTGGGAAGCCACAGCACATGATGTAAAAACAAATGCAACACCAGGAACGATCATTAAATTAGACAAAACAACGTTAGAAATTGCTACAAAACAAGGCTCATTACAAATACAGAAATTACAAAAAGCTGGCAAAAACGTCATGTCCATTGCAGAATTTTTATGTGGTGCTAATATGCAACCAGATGCATTCTTCCTTTCTTCCTAATCTTTTATCTATCTTGAACCAGATACTTGACTAAGTAGTTACATGAAATTCTATCGATATAATAAAATGTTTACCATTTTACAATACAGAATGGTAAACGTTTTATGCAAAGCTATTATAAAAATATACTACATAATAGGATCGATACCTGCACAGATTCTGAAACCACAATGAGTTTCTGGTGTAAAACCAGAATAGGCATGGACATATTCCATATTATGAAGAGATGTGTCTTTCCATGAATTCCCTTTCACAATGTAGGAATAAGAACGATTTATATTTTTCCCATCCTCTGTATATTCTAAAACTCCACCAGCCATATTATACACTCCAAAAGGAGATTCATCATATAAATAGCTAGGATTATATTTTCTAATAGGTTCTAAAGAAGGCGTTCCTTTTCTCGATACAGCTGTGTTACAAAATCGTGGGTTAGGATATGTTCCCCATGGAAAAGGTCGTTTGTCACTTCCTTGTGCAGCGATTTCCCATTCTTCCTGTGTAGGTAAACGGAATTCCAATCCTGTTTTTCGCAAAACTTCTGGCAATTGGCTTGTGCGCCATCGTAAGTAATTTTTTATTTGATGGTACGTAATTCCAAAAACTGGCCAAGTAAGTTCACCTATCTGCAATGTAATATTATCATCTTTAAGATAAAACAAATAGGAATCTTCATTCCATTTTGGCACATAATCTAAAATTTTTTCCCAATTATTTTCTTTCTTATATAAGTCCTCTAGATATTCTTTCCATTGTGCCAAAGTCACTTCATACTTTCCTATTAAAAATCCATATTGATTTTTATACATTTTTTGTGCATTTTCTTCACGAGTCGTAAATTCTGAAGGAATAAATACAAATTCTTGAAATAATTCTTTATATTTATATTCTTTTTCTTTTGTAAAGATAGGTAATTGTAGAAAAATACTGGAAGCAAATGGTTTTCCTGTGTTTTGTTCTCTATACACTTCAAAAGGATATTGACAAGATATTTGATTAGGAGTCTCTATATATAAAAGATAACTTCCTAATGGTAAATACAATTCTTTTTCTTGAACACTATTGGCAGGAAATTTTGCAAATGTATGAATCGATTCATCAGGATTAAAATTTAAATATTGATTATTATTGATATAAAAGAAAGGTGGAACTTCTTGTAGTTGAAAATAAGGATCTTGTAAGTCATTCTGTGTAATCTTTATAGTCATAAAATCGCCATTTCTTAAAATTTGGCAATCTATGCTTTTTTTATTCTTTACTTGATCCTGCAATTCCTGTTTGTCCATGACAAAATTTTCATTCATTTGTAAAATGTAGTCATCTTTTTGTATTTCTGTTTCTTTATTGTAGAAAGGTTCGGAAGATACTTTTAATACATAAGATAATTCACCTTTATTTCTTACAAAGTAGCTGTAAATTTTAAGTATTTTGTTTATATTCTCTGGATCAAAACAATCTTCCAATCGTTTTTGTTCCTTTTGAAGATATGTTTCTGTTTTCTTAGAAATATTCTCTTGTTTTAATTGATTCACAAAGTAAAATCGTATAAGTCTTTTCGCAGTTTGAACACATAATTCACAATAATGTGTTGCTTGACTATATGTTTCTAACAAATCTTTTTCTGTGAATTCCTGCGAAATCATTTCTTCATTTCTTCCTCTAGCAGTTTTTAAGCTATTTAAAGTATTTAACTCTTTAATAAAGAAATTGCGTATAAAAAAATCGCAAGAAGTTTTTGTTTTTGCATAGCTTTCTAATTTTTTATTACAGCAAAGTAAAAAATAAGCATCTAAATAATCTGGTGCAATTTCAATCGCTCGTAAAAAGGAAGTTTCTGCTACAATATGATTATTTTGTAACATTTTTAAACCACCTTCATACACAAGACTCTGAGCTCTTAAAAAGTTAATTTTTTTATCTAAATGTGTTTGTTCCTCTTCTCTTAAAAAAACACTCTCTCCAGTTTCCACATTCACAGGATAAATTATTTTTGCACCAATGTCTGACTCTTCAAAACGATATAAATAAGCACTAGATTGATCTGGAAGCCCTGTAATGTTTACTTTAGCATGTTGATGAAAATCATTGAGATTGTCCCCTTTTAACTGGGCAATTTCTGCTCGGAAAGGTTGTTTTTCTTCTTCATTTTTACAAAGTTTGAGAACTTGTTCTAGAATATTAAGAATTTTTTCAGAATCTTTTTTGATTTGGCTTTGTTGAAAAGTAAAATGCCATCTTGGTAAAATTTCTGCAGTGAGTTGTTGTTTAAATTGTTTATTTGCATCTTGTTCGAGTTGTATTAACATCTCTCTCTCTATAGCAATACTCTCTGGGCTTAATCCTTGGCTATCTACGTTTTTTCGAATTGTAGTTACTTTTTGAATGTACTCTTGATAATACTCTTTGTGCATTTGATCTGCTTGTTGTCGAATATTGTCTAATTTATGACGTTTTTCAAAAAAAGGATTGACAATAAAAGCATAAAAACTCAATAAAAGAAGAATACAAAAAGTAATTAGGGGTAGAATAATGATAAATTGATGCCGTAAAATAGACTTATAAAATACATACCAAAAATTAGTAGATATATTACGACTTACTGTTCCGCCTGTAGCTAAGACATTGTCAGCAGGAAGCGTAATTCCATCTGTAAAAGAGGGAAAATTAGTAGGGAAATTAGTAGAATCTTTTTCTTGAAAATCTTCTCGATTTACAACAGATTCTTCATCAACGGGAAAGGTGATATCCATTTTGGGAAGATTTTCTAATCCATGGTCTTCAATATTAATGAAAAAATCATCTTGTTTTTTTTGACGAGGCAATATTTGATTTGCTACTTTTTTAAAATCTTGCCAAAAATCTTCTACTGTTTGGTATCGATTTTGAACCTTTACTTGTAAGCATTTTACAATAATATCTTGGAATTCAAAAAGAAGTTGATTATCCTCTGTCTTTTCTTCGGGGAAAATAGGATCAGGCAATCCTTGTTTAAGTTGATGTAAATATTCTACGCCATTTCTTTTTCCAAATGAAGTAGTGCCTAATAAAGTATAATATAAAAGAGAACCCAGTGAAAAAATATCAGAACGATTGTCATTGTTTTTAGAATCCTTAATTTCTTCAGGAGGCGTAAAACTAGCATAGACTTTTTTGCCGATAAATTGCAGTAAATTATTTCGATATAAAGCTGAAAATCCTGTAATGATAATTTTTCCATTAGAATCTACTAAAATATTGTCTGGTGCTAAATTACAATATGTTTTGTTGTCTTTATGAACTTGCTTTAAAAAAGTTGTCAAAGTTTCAAAAAAAGGATATAGCCAAACAATTGGCAAAACTTTTTTAGCCACAACGATTTGCTTTAATGTTTCGCCTGAAGGGATATTATAAATGAATCCATAAATACCAAGATTATGTTCTTCAATATAATCTACAACACCTGGTGTATGTTTTATTTTTTTATTTTGAACTTCTTGAAAGACAATAAAAAATTTCTGCCACATTTTAGGCGTACTGTAATTTGGTTTTAAAATTTTGAGAATTAGAGACGGATGTTGTTTAGAGCGATAAATAAAATAGATATTTCCTTCTGAAACTTTTTCTAATTCGCCATATTGCTCAGTTAAATACTGCATAGTTACAGAATCTTTAGATAAATATTGCATATCTTCTTCAAATGTAATTTTGAATTTTGTGTCTTTGATTTTCATCATGATAGGATTTTCAAAGCAATCTTCCAAAGGTATGGAAAATTCTTCTTCTTTTTGCATGATAACACTTTGATTCTTGATTTGGCGAATGAATTTTCGTTTGGCAATAATATGAAAATTTCCCGTATCAATTTGTAAAATGGCATGAATAGGATGCGAATGGCTGATAAATATATCTGCGTCAGAACTTGAACCTAATGTCAATCTTTTTTTTGTGTCTGTTTGAATATAATAACGAAGTTTGCCCAAGACATTATTTTCAGATAATCCATATTCTGTTCCCTTGCGTTGGATAGAAATTTTCCAAATGATATTTTTCATATCTTTCCCTTTTAAAAATCTTTAGTTTATTTTATAAGTTCTTAAGTTCATGTAAAATTTGAAGGGCTTGTGAAGAAAATCTTTGTGCCCATTCACATTTATTCATTTTATCTAAGATTTCTTTTTTTAGGAATCGAACATATAGTTTTCTAAAGGGTAGTTCTTTTTTCGCACGTTCACCTAAAAGGTACAATAATTTAACTTTTACATCTTTAGAAATCATGAATATATTCATTAAGGGTTTTCCACTCAAGGGATCAGTGATAGTTAAATCATCTAATAACAGAGGCAATGTGGCAAGGCGATGTTTTTCAATCAAAGCATCTCGTTTTAAACTTGGTTGCACATTTTTAAAACCACCATCCACAATAGAAATTGCTCGATTTGTGATTACTGTCCAAACACATTGGCATGTTTCAAAAACAGTTTTTGGTTTATCCAATGTTTCTGTAATAACCCAGCGTTTTCCTTGTACTACTTTTTGTTTTGGATTAAAAACAGGCAATACTGCTGCACTGTCTAAAAATTCATCTTCTTCCCATTCATTTAAATTTTGAAGTGCATATTGATCTAATTGAATTTTAAGTTTTTTCTCACGAACATTTGCAATTTTAACTTCCAATTTTGCTAAAGTATCTCGAACTGTTCCAATCCCATAAATGAGTTCTGTCATTTCTGAGGGAGTAAGTTTTTTAATATCATTCCACGCTTCTAACCAATATTGCTTACGAATTGCTTCGCCTTGGGGAGTTCTACGTGGTTGCATAAATGCACGATGAATGTTCGCAATTGTTTGATGAATTTTTGCAGAAATTTCTTTTTTTTTACTTGTTATCTCAGCCATAGAATATTAAACCTTTGGAATATTTAATTACGTACTGACTTACGACCTAAAATAGAAATTACTAAACCGATGCAAATAGAATTTGATAATAATGAGGAACCTCCATAAGAAAGAAAGGGACAAGGAAGTCCAGTAATCGGTGCCATCCCCATGGTCATACAAGTGTTGATAATGGTTTGAAAAGCTAATAGTGACATAATTCCTATAATAACTAATTGTCCAAAAGGAGAAACTAAAGTATATGTTCCTAATAGCATTAAAAAATAGAGAAAGAAGTACAGCAATAATAAACAAGTTACTCCTATAAAACCAGCTTCTTCCCCAACAACAGCAAATATAAAATCAGTATGATCTTCTGGTAAGTAACCATATTTATTTTGTGTGCCTTGTTGCAATCCTTTTCCCCATAGTCCACCATTTCCAATAGAAATTTTTGATTGATTTAGGTGATAGCCATCTCCTCTTTTATCAGCAACGCTCATATTTTCTTGATTGACAAACATTAAAATTCGTCTTTTTTGATAATCATGGAGTCCAAAAGAATAAACAAATATACAGAGGTTGCAAGCAATAATACCTAAAATAACAAAAGTTTTCAAAGGCATGCCAGAAGCTACGATCATACAGATAGCAATAGGAATAAAAACAATAGCCGTTCCTAAATCAGGTTGCATGACAATGAGCATCATGGGAATTCCTGTCACAATTCCAGGACGGATTAAATCATACCAAGAATTTTTTTTCTCTTGTGTTGCTAATACATATGCAAGCATAATGATAAATGCGACTTTCATAAAGTCAGATGTTTGTAATGACATTGGACCTATTGTAATCCATCTTCGTGAACTATTGATTACTTTTCCAAAAAATCGTGTGAGAATCAACAATGCAATTCCGCCTGCATAGATAAAAATAGAAAAGCGAGCGATCCAAACATAATCAATGTGAACGATCACAAAAAAAACAATGAAAGAAATAATACCCCAAATAATCTGTTTTGTAACATAGAGACTATTTGCAGACCAAATAAAGACAAGACCAGTGCTATAAATTAGCGTGACAACTAATAAAATTAAACCACCAGGACCAAAAATAACTTCATACCAATCTAATTTTGTTTTTTGTTCTATCATATTTTTCTTCTTGTGACCTACATCATCTCGATTATATTGTACCAAATAGCCACTAAAAAATACAAGAAAATCAAATGATATAAATAAAAAAATATCTTTATTTATGAACGTTGCGTTTTTTCATCAGGATCATAAATGGATTTTAACACTTGGATAATAACAGGTCCTGCTACAGAAGCACCATATCCACCATGTTCTATCATAGCTACAAAAGCATATTCTGGTTTATCATAAGGTGCAAATCCTGCAAACCAAGCATGGTCTTCTTTGTTGGTAACTTGGGAAGTTCCTGTTTTTGCAGCAATTTTTAGCCCAAATTTTTGGAGTTGTGTTTCTATTTTTTTCCCTGTACCATCTCCAAGCATTACGTCACGCATCCCACGCTTAATGATTTTCCAATATTGTGGGGCAATATCACATTGCATTTTTATACGAAAGGGATTCGGATATTGTTGAATATATTGCACAATATTTTCATGATGAGTATAGTTATTTTTTTTGAACTTGACTTGCATAGGATCATCATAATAAGCTACAGTGCGAAGTTGTGGCATTTTCCCTTCTGTGGCAACTGTTACCATTAAATTGGCAACTTGCAAAGGAGTTGCTTCGATTTGTTGTCCAATTCCAAAAAAACGATCCATGCCTTTTCCCCAATCTCTTGTTTTTTTAGGAATTCGTCCAGGAAATTCTTCGTTAAAACCCATGCCACTTTTTTTGGTAAATCCAAATGTTTCTGCACATTTTTTTAAATGTTCATAGCCCATAATTTCTCCCACTTGGTAAAAAAATACATTGCATGAATTTTGAATGGCAGAAACTACATTGACAGGACCACATCCACCTGGTTTATGAGAACATTTAAAAACTCGTTTTCCATTTCTTCGATATAAACAACCTTGACAAATATACGTAGTCGAAGGTGTGATGAATCCATGTTGCAATGCGTATAATGCAACTGCAATTTTAAAAGTAGATCCTGGTGGAATAGGTGTATTATATGCAAAGCAACGATTTGTTAAGGGATTTTTTGGATCTTCTAATAATTGTGTGTAATCTTGTCGATATCGATTATTATCATACCTAGGAGACGTTGCCATCACTCGAATTTCACCTGTTGGAATATGAATGAAAATAACAGATCCACCAATGCCAGACTTACTTTTTTCTACGGCTTGATCCAATGCTTGTTCGCTTATGCGTTGCAAATGAGAATCAAGGCTTAAATAAATATTTTTTCCATCAATAGCAGGTTCTTCAAATTGAAAATTGCCTCTTCCTTCTGCTCTACTTCCATAAGTCCCACGCAATGCAAATTCAAACACAGATTCAATTCCAAAAGAGCCTACTCTATCATTTTCATAATACGACTTATCTTCTAAAATAGAGGCGAGGTCTTTATTTGTAATTTTTGATAGCCCTTGTAAGGTACTTTCCTTTTTTTGCAATAATGTATTGATTTCATATTCTCGTAAGTTCGTATTAATATATTCTTCATCATGTACATTCATGTTAGTAAAGGAAACTTCCGATTGCCAAATTTTCTGTTCATGAAGTATAAATGATTTCACAGCAGGAAATAATAAATGGTGTGTAGAAGTATTTTCAGGCATTTGAATATTGAATTTTTGAGCAAAATTTTGAATTAAATCATTTTTAGCTTTCTTAATAAATGATAATTCTTTTTCTCGAATCAGGCGCATTTGCCCTAAAAACTGAGCTGCTAAATCTTTTTCTGGATATTCACGTTCCATGGAAGTTTCTAATATAAAACCTTGATAATAATTTTCTGTCAAGGATTGTTTTTTAGATTCATTTAAAATAGTAGCAATGTTACCCAGTTTCAAAGTTTGTTCTGCTTGGTATAATTCATAAGCTGCAGATTGTGGTATATTTGTTAGTAAAATATTGGGTCGTAAATACCAATCCTTTTCAATATTTCTTCTTTCTTGATTAAACCTTCGAGGACTTTTTTTATATTCTTCTTTTTTTTCATCGATTTTTTTTGATACAACAGCAACTCGGTTTTTAAAGCGTGATTCTAATCTCTCTAAAATATATTCTATAGAAATGAGTTCTAATTTTACTGTTTCTATTTCTACAAGTTCTCCATTTTCATTAAGAATTTCTTCTGTATATGTTTGATTGACTTTATATCCATGTTTAGTTAATAAATCACATAATCGTTCTATATACATAAGATTGGGAAGGAAGAGTGGAGGATTATTTCTGTTTTTATTTCTATAATCTAAATCAGGGAATAATTCCCCTAAACGAACAGAAATATTATAGGAAGGAGCATCTCGTGCTAATAAAACGCCATTTCTATCATAAATAGCACCTCGCAAAGGAGAAACGCGCCGAGATCGATAAATATTATCGCTTGCCTCCTCTGCATAACGTTCATGACATATAATTTGAAGATAGCCTGCACGACAAATAATAGAAAAAAAGATCAAGCATAGCCCTGCTAAAAAATATCCTACTCGGCTTTTAATGATTTGATCCATTTTTTATTCCTTTGTCCTATTTCTCTATATTTTTTAAAAGAGAAATTGCATCAAAAAAAACAAGAAAAAAAGGTGACAGAACAGCAGTATAGAATGCTCCGAAAAATATTGGCAATAATAATTCGAATTCAATTGCCATTTCACTATCTTGTGCTAGGTGAAAGCAAACAATGGAAAAATAGAAAAAATTTAAACATAAGCTAAAAATAAAAGTCAATGCAATGGGCATCCATGCTAAATCTGTAGCAAATGCTTCTTTAATTTTTAAAATCGTCATTCCACAAATAATGTAACAAAAACTAAAAAATCCAAACGCACCTGTACCTCCTATATCTGCTAAAATTCCTAAAAAAAAACTACAAGACGCCACTGTTTTAGGACTTGCTTTTAATGCAATATAAATTAAGACAATGAGCAAAACATCAGGCAAACTTCCATGAATTTCTAATGGATATAGAAAAAAAATGCGTAGGATAAATAAAAAAAAAGATACAAGTATAAAGAGAGGAATATTCAGCTTCATTCTTGCTTCTTTCATGAAGAAGTTTTTAAAATTATGACAGTATGAATAGAATCTACATCACAAATTTGTACTGGTATATTCCAAAATATTCCTTCACTCATAGGTGCTTGCTTTGTTCCTGATATATGTTCTTGGTAAGGAGAATCTACAATCCCAACCACCAATCCTACTGGGAAATTTAGAATTCCATCTGTAGTAGTGCCTGTAGCAGTCAAAACATAGGCTTTATCAGTTTTCCATGGTTGGTACGTTTTTTCTAGCCATTTTAAATAACATGTTTTTTGCGATTTTCCACAACAAATAGCTTTACCATAATAAAAAATGTCTATATCCTCTTTGTTTTTATTATTTTCTGAAGCTTCTTGTTCTTCTTGTGTTTTCATTTCTGCAACATTAATATTTCCAACTAATTCTACAGGAATACGAACAGAAGGATCTGCAATGCTTAAAACTTGGCTAGAATATTGTTGCTTTTCAATAATAAAACCAATTAAAGAATGACCAAATAAAATAATATCCCCTAATTCAACTCCATCATACATCCCTCTGTCTATATAAAATGTTTTGCGTACATTGCTAATATTTCTACGAGAAATAATGTTTGCAGGAATGACATTATTATATATTTTTGGAAATTTTTCTCGAAATTCCGTTAAGCTACGAACTTGTTCATTTTTTAAAAGAAGTTGTCTTGTTAAAAAAGCTATTTCATATTCTCTTTGTTCGACTAAGGACATGTTCGTAACCATAGTTGGCACATCATTATTTCTCAATCCACTAAATAAACTAATAGATGTTGTTTCTTCTGTTTTTAATATTGCATTTAGAAAAAATAAAATCATAGTAATGACAATGGGAAAGAGAAAATAGCGATAAAATTTTACTCTAGGAATTGTGATTCTCCTAATTTTTCATGAAATATTATTTCGCCTAATTTTTCATGAAATATTATTTCACCTAATTTTTCATGAAATACTATATAGAAAACATAAAAAAATAGAAAGCAAGAAAAGAAAGGTTGGAAAACAAAAGGAAAAGCAAGAAAAATATCCGCCCACGATAAAAATCGTGGGGTTCTGCGAAAGATTTATATGTCTATGATATAACATATGATAGAATGTAATTTAAATAATATATAGGATAGTATCCATACTTAGATATTATCCAGAACATAATACAGGAAGAAGAAGTTCCAATTGATTTAAAACTTCTAACGTACCTCGAGCAACGGAATATAGTGGTTCTGGTGCAACTCTTACACAAAGATCAGTTTCTCTTTGAATCATACGATCTAAGCCACGCAATAAAGCACCTCCACCTGCTAAAGTAATTCCTTGGTCGACTAAGTCTGCTGCTAATTGAGGCGGCACTTTTTCTAATGTTGCCTTAATGGCTTGAAGGATTTGAGAAACAGGTTCGATCAATGCTTGACGAATTTCTTCAGAATGAACTTCCGTAGATCTAGGCAACATTGCTTGTAAATCACGTCCATGAATTTCTAAAGTCAATTCTTCTTCTAATTCATAAGCAGAACCAATTTCTTTTTTGATTCTTTCTGCTGTTTGTTCTCCAATCAATAAATTGTATGTTTTCTTGATATATTGAACGATAGCATTGTCTAAATCGTCTCCTGCTACACGAACGCTTTCAGAAGCAACACAACCACCTAAAGATAGAACGGCTACTTCTGTAGTCCCTCCCCCAATATCTACAATCATACTGCCATAGGGTTCTGTAATAGGTAAGCCTGCTCCTAATCCTGCAGCAATGGGTTCTTCTATTAAAAAGACTTGCAAAGCACCAGCACGTAATGCAGAATCAATGACTGCTTGTTTTTCTACTGAAGTAATTCCAGAGGGAATAGAAATCACAACTCTTGGTTTTGTTGCAAATTTTCTACGTTGTGCTTTTTTAATAAAATATTTCAACATTGCTTCTGTAACAGCAAAGTCTGCAATCACGCCATGTTTTAAAGGTCGCACTGCCATAATATTTGCAGGACATTTTCCTAACATAACTTTAGCAACTTCACCAACTGCATTGTTGAACACTTCATTGGTATATTTAGAGACTGCAACGACAGAGGGCTCTGATAAAATAATACCTTCGCCTTGAATACAAACTAATGTATTTGCAGTTCCTAAATCAATGCCCATATCTTGGGAAAATAATCGATGAATAGATTCAAATATATTCGCCATGGGAAAACCTAAGATAAAGAATGGAACAGAATAAATGCTCTCACCTATAACACTTTAGGCATGAGATGTCTATAAACTAAGGAAGAACCACGAGACATTACCTCGTGGTTTTTCTTTAACTTTTTCATGATATAAAATTTGTAAATTATTATTTCCTAATTGATATATTAAGGGATTCTATCAATTAACATCTGCACTACGATTAGTGCATTTCCATATAAGTTTTTTCTATATTACGCTGTCTATTTAAAATATCTTGTGGACTTTTAAACAGATCATATTCGGAAACTAAACGATACATTACAATAAAAATACTTAATATAAGACAAATTGTAGTAATGAGTACTAAAATAGTATTTGTGGCATCTGTAGCGTGTGGAGCAGCTGAATATGTATCGTGATATTCTCCTGTTGCTTCTTCCATTACGTCAAATTCTTCATTCATTAGAAGCTTCCTCCTCCACCAATTCGAGTAGTTACCATATCACCTTTTTGAATGTCTCTAACTGTCATATTCGGAATAATACGAGCAGCTGACATGTCTTTATAAGGTTCTTCTACAATAACTTTACCAACAAATTGACTCCCACGATAAACAGTAAATTGATCTCCTTTAGCAACGCCTTCATCAAGTCCAATAGAAATCATAACGATTTGAACGTCTTTGCTAACAGCAACAATTTGACCACTCATAGGTTTTGTCTTTTTAAATAAAGAGGGAATATTGACGCCAGCATCTTGTACAGATTTGATGATCATTTTAGCTTCTAAAAGCTCTTTTTCAGAACGTTGCAATAATTTTTCTTTTTCAGCCATTTCACCTTGAATGTCACTCAATTGCATTTCCATTCTTTGTTGTTCTTCTTTAGCTTCGTCACGAGCTCTAATGGATTCTTCAGCAATTTCTTTTTGACGATCACGAGCTTTTTCCAATTCGCTAATACGATCTTCTTTATCTTCAAGACGTTTATTAATATCTTGAATATTACTATCGACGTTTGCTAATCTTGTTTCATAGGATTCATTCTTTTTAGTTAGATCTTTGTTTTTTCTTTCAAGATTTGCATTTAATTCTTCAATATCGTCTTTTTCTTTTTTGGCGTTTTTAAATTCTACTTTTGCCTCTTCAGCAATTCGATATTGTTCTTGATTCTCTTGTTTTAAACGTGCAATTTCAAGTTTTGTTTGTGCATCAATTTCTAAATAATATTGACGATAGTCAAATTGATGTGATAATAAAACAATAGAACATGCCAAAAAGAAAACACTTAAAATGCAATTTACGATGATGCATGCTTTGGTCATAGCTATAACTCCCGCCAACTGCCCAATAACATTATTAATTAACAAAATTAACGAAAAACATTATGTCTGCACTTTATAATTTATATATTTATAAAAACAATAAATTAAAAGTGAATAGAATGTCCTTTATTTTAGAGTATATAAAATTTTCTTGCCTTGTCAATCAAAATATTCAATGGAAAGCTTTTTGATATTGAAAAAAATACAAGAAAATTTCAAAAATGTATATATATTTTCAACTAAAAAAACAAAAAAATTTCTTCCTAGAAAAGGGAAAAGACAACAAAATTTTCTTTTTTAACATATTCAAAGACAACAAGATTTTCTTTTTTAATATATTCTACGAAAAATTTTCTATTAATAAAATATATTTTTGATACAATAAAGAAAAATAATATATACCCTACTTTTTTTAAAGATAGTTTAAAATAGTTTATATATTTTCAAGGATTTAAAATCAAATGAAAGAAAAATTTTTAGTTACTTCCGCATTGCCCTATGCAAATGGCCCTATTCATTTAGGACACATTGCAGGTGCCTACTTGCCTGCAGATATTTTTGTCCGTTTTCAACGTTTGCTAGGCAATGATGTAATATATATATGTGGCACTGACGAACATGGAGTACCTATCACATTAAAAGCAGAACAAGAAGGTGTCACTCCTAGAACAATCGTCAAACGTTACCATGAAGACATTGCCGCTGCATTCAAACGAATAAATATTACTTTTGACAATTTTTCTGGCACTAGCCAAGTTCATAATAAATACCATGCAAACTTAGCACGAGAATTCTTCACTCAACTGATGCAAAACGGATTTATTACTAGCAAACTAAGCGACCAACATTATTGTGCCAAATGTAACCGTTTTTTACCAGACAGATTCATTCAAGGCACTTGTCCTAATTGTGGATATGAAGAAGCACGGGGAGATGAATGTCCTCAATGTAGCCATCCTTTTGATCCCATGGAATTAAAAAATGTTAAATGCAAACTTTGTAGTGATATTCCAGAAGTCCGTGCTACAAAACATTGGTATTTAAGTTTAGATGCGTTACAAAAAGGACTAGAAGAATGGATCGATACGAAGACATACTGGAAAGAAAACGTCATCAACTTTGTCAAAGGTTGGTTTAAAAAAGGATTACAAAAACGAGCCATCACGCGTGATTTATATTGGGGCGTACCTGTTCCTTTACAAGAAGCTATGGGCAAAGTTTTATACGTTTGGTTTGATGCTCCTATTGGCTATATTTCCTCCACTATGCAATGGGCAGAAAACAAAGGCGATATAGAAAAATGGAAAAGCTATTGGCATGATCCAGAATGCAAAATTGTTCATTTTATTGGAAAAGACAACATCCCTTTCCATGCTATTATTTGGCCTGGAATTTTACAAGGATTTAATGGAGACTACCATTTACCTTGGCACATCCCTGCTAATGAATACTTGACTTTTGGTTCTAGCACAGAAAAAGCTTCTAAATCCAAAGGCAACGTAGTTTGGGTTCATGAATCTTTAGACAACTTTTCTGCAGATCTCATTCGCTATTACCTTGCTGCCAATGCACCAGAAAAAACAGATACAGTTTTTACTTGGAAAGACTTTCAAAAAAAATGCAACTCCGAACTTTTAGGCGTAATTGGCAACTTTGCTAATCGAGTTCTTAAATTTATCGAACGCAATTTTGAAAGCACTGTCCCAGAAATCTCTGATTTACTAGACAGAGACAAAGAAATCTTAAATAATGTAAAAGAAACTATTGAAAAAGTCAAACAAAACTTTAGCAACTTTGAAGTACGTGCTGCTATTGCGGAAATCGTAGACTTAGCACGCTTAGGAAATCAATATTTTGATGAAAAAGCACCTTGGAAAAGTTTAAAAGAAGACAAAGAAGATTGTGCAAGATGCATGTATGTTGGTGTCCAAATGGTCAATGCTCTTGCTGTTCTGCTTTCTCCTGTTATACCTGATTCATCTAAAGAATTATGGTCACAACTAGGTTATAAAGGCGAACTTTGGAAATGGGACCAAGCAAGCATGGAATTAAAATCAGGTCAAAAAATCAAAGAACCAAAAGGAATTTTTGAAAAAGTCGAAGACGCTAAAATAGCTCCATTAGAAGAAAAATTAAATGCAACCTTAAAAACAAATGAAATGCCAGCTGAAGAAGAAACACATTACCCTCCCTTTAAAGAAAATGAAATCACCATTGATGATTTTTTTCAACTAGATATTCGAATCGGTGAAATTATAGAAGCCAAAAAAATCCCCAAAGCAAGAAAACTTCTACAATTACAAGTCAAAATTGGCCACGAAGTTCGTCAAATTGTATCAGGGATTGCACAATTCTATGAACCAGAAAAAATTGTCGGACTACAAGTTCCTGTTCTTATAAATTTAAAACCAGTCGTACTTTGCGGCATAGAAAGTCGGGGCATGATTCTATGTGCTAGCAAAGAAGGTCAACCTTATTTCATACATCCCGATGCAAAAGTGCCCAGTGGCATTATCATTACGTAATTTTAATTTTCTCAGCTCTGGAGTTACCAACTGCTTTAAATAATCTATAAAATTCTATAAAATAATATAAATATTTTATAGAATTATGTGGAAATATCAAAGCTGATTTAACACTAAAAGATAGAGTGTATATTTGTAATGAATGTGGT